>JAJQCL010000017.1:7468-9934 GCA_021202715.1 Lachnospiraceae bacterium | reverse complement strand
CAGAAGGGCTGCATTGCCAGCCCCTTCGCACCCTTTCCCGTTTGGAACGCCTGCTATTTCTGGAGGAATTACATGGAATTTACCCGTTTTCACTACGTCTGCGCCGTCGCTGAACAGAGGAGCTTCTCCCGGGCCGCGGAGAAGTGTTTTGTGTCTCAACCGGCACTGACAAAAAGCATCGGCAACCTGGAAAAAGAACTGGGCGTCAAACTGTTTGACCGCAGTACCACGCCCATCCGCCTGACATACGCAGGAGAACGGTATATCGAAGGCATGAAGAACGTTCTGGCCATGAAGCAGCAGGTGGATCGGGAGATGGAGGAGATCGCCAACATGAAAAAAGGGCGCCTGATCATCGGCACCCCCAGCAGCCGCAGCGCGACCTGGCTCCCTCATATTCTTCCTGTCTATCTGGAAAACTATCCCGGCATCTCCCTGCAGATTCTGGAGGGGGACAGTACGGAACTGGAACAGCTTCTGGTCAAAGAAACCATCGACCTCGCCCTGATCAGCACCCTTCCCATCCTGACGCCCGGCATCGATTTCGAAGCAATCGGTGAAGAAGATCTGATGATCGTCATGCCCTCCAGTCATCCCCTCTTCCGCGGAAAAGAACTCTCTTCACAGCCCGGCGTACTCTACCAGATTCCCCCCGAGGTGCTTCAGGACATTCCCTTCATCTCAGCTACCCATGGTCAGGGACTCTACCGGGCCGCACAGCAGATCTTTGACCGCTTTCAGATCCAGCCCAAAACGATTCTGGAAACCGTCAACCCCTCCACCGCCGTCATTCTGGCCTCGCAGGGAATGGGATTCGCCATCATCACGGTACGAAACATGAATGAGAGCTACCCGGTGACGCCGGTTTTCTGTACGCTGGAAGACCCACCCTTTAAGCGGACTCTGACCGTATCCTGGAAGAAGGACCGTCCCCTCTCCCTCGCAGCGCGTCATCTGATCGACACGACCAAACGGATTGCCTCCACCTGTCCCGCCCTGCAGCTGGAACCCTGTCGGGGTATTCCCTGTCCCACTCCTTTAAAATATCCATCAGGACCGAATGATCCAGGTTCCCGCCGCTGATGACAACCCCGGCCTTCTTCCCTGCTGCTGCAACTTTCCCTGCCAGAAGAGCCGCGATTCCTGCAGCGCCAGAACCTTCCACGATCTGACGTTGTTCTCTCACCATCCAGTCCACCGCCCGTCGCAGCTCGCTCTCACTGACTTTTACCACATCATCCACCACGGAGCAGAAATCTGGAATCATCTCCGGATCCAGAATGTCACCGGTCAGCCCGTCCGCCACGGAATCCCCGATGGGAACCTGTACATAGCTTCCGGTATGAATGGCCTCATACCAGGGACAGGACGTCTCCGGTTGGATTCCAATCACCCGAATCCCGGGAGACAGGGCTTTCGCAGCTGTCGCCACCCCCATGATCAAACCGCCTCCTCCCACCGGCACCAGCAGCATATCCAGATCCGGGATTTCCTCCAGGAATTCCAGTCCCACCGTTCCCTGTCCCGCTACGACGAGCGGATCCAAAAATGCATGGATATATACCCGTCCTGTTTCTTTCTGTTTCTCATGGGCAATTTTCTCACTCTCATCATAGTCTCTTCCCAGACGCAGAACTGCAGCTCCCAGCTGTTCCGTCCGTTTCACCTTGGTATCCGGCGCATTTTCCGGCATGATAATGAGCGCATCAATCCCCATGCGGCGGGCCACCTCTGCCACACCCTGCGAGTGATTGCCGGCTGACGCCGTAATGATCCCTTTACTTTTTTCGCTCTCCGTCAGACAGACCATTCGATTCGCGGCGCCTCTCAGCTTAAAAGAACCATTGATCTGTTGAGACTCCATCTTACAATATATGCTGCCACCGGTCCTTTCCGATAAAGACCAGGCATATTCCACCGGTGTTTTCCTCACGAAAGGAGAGATCCGGTTTCTCGCCATCTGCACATCCTGTAATGTAATCATCGTCAATACCTCTCTTTTTTCGTGTATTATAAGGGTCGACACAAAAATTATCAAGATAAAGTTCTTCTAAAATCTGAAAAATCCGGGTGCGAAAGTTATTTTTTCACAAATTCCCCCATTCAGTACTTTACAAAGATCACTATATTTGCTGAGATGAGGCAAAAATTGATCCTGTCAGAGGAAAAAGGAGGAACCAATGAGAACATTCAGAACCGTATTCATAAGAGGCGGCACAAGCAAGGGATGTATGTTTCACCGGGAAGATCTTCCGACAGACCGAGCAGAATGGGACAGTATCTTCCTGCAGGCCATGGGCGATCCGGATCCAAAACAGATCGACGGTCTGGGCGGCACCGTCTCTTCCAGCAACAAGATCGTCATCGTCTGGAAGAGCGAGGAGCCGAATGTCGATGTCGAGTATCTGGTCGGACAGGTGATCGTGGGAAAAAGCCAGGGGGATTACAAGTCAAACTGCGGCAACA
>JAJQCL010000017.1:0-7458 GCA_021202715.1 Lachnospiraceae bacterium | reverse complement strand
GGAGATCACAGAGCCCATCACGACGGTACGGATGCTAAACCGCAATACGGATAAGATCATTCATGTGACCGTTCCCATCGATCCTCGACGTTTCCAATCCAATGGTTCTCGTACGTGCGGAGGACATCGGGCTGAAGGGGACCGAGCTTCCCGATGAGATCAACGCCAACGCCGAAGCTGCGCCCTTCTGGAGAAGATCCGCGGAACGGCTGCCTGCCGCATGGGATTCGCCGATGATCTGACGGATGCAACGGCCCATTCCCCGGCCGTTCCCCAAATAGGCTTTTTCACAAAACCGATCACTTTTACGGATCTTACATCACAAACTGTAGACGCTTCTTCCATGGACGTCTGTGTCCGGGTGATTTCGGTATTCAAGTGTCATAAAGCCTGCCCGCTGACATCCGCCAGCTCCATCGCCGTAGCAGCCTTCCTGGAGGGTTCTCTGCTGCGGAAAACGCTGGGTACACCGGAAAAAGGAAAGGAGACCGTCCGCATCGGCCACCCCAGTGGTGTGATGACCATGTATCCGTACCTGGAGAAAGAGGATGGTGAGATTCGGCTGCCTCGCGTCGCAGTTCAGCGAACGGCCCGGCGAATCATGGAAGGAACTCTTTACATTCGCCGTTAGTGATTTTTCTGCCATTCCTCCCGGGAATAGCGCTATAACAGATTGCCATGCCAAAAGACTCCTTAAAAACGTTATACTTATCGTACCAGTCGTCTGCACAGTCCGCAGGCAGCACGAAAGAAAACGCCATAAAACCATTGGCCGTCATTGAGAAGAACGACAGGAGGCATCGACATGGGAAAATCTCTGACACGCAAAATCATTGAATCACATTATGTAAAGGGCAGCCTGGTTCCCGGTGAGGAGGTCTTCCTCAAGATCGACCAGACTCTGACACACGACATTAACGCAGTCATGACCTATCTGGCCTTCGAAGCGCTGGAGCTGGACCGGGTTCGCACAGAATGTTCCGTCAGTTATCTCGATCACAACCTGCTTTACGTCAATAACATGACGCCGGACGACCATATTTATCTGCAGTCCGCTGCAAAGAAATTCGGTGTCTATGTTTCACGCCCCGGAAACGGCATCTGCCACACACTGCACGTTGCCCGTTTCGGTGTGCCCGGCAAGATCAGTATGGGCGGAGACAGCCATACGCCGCACGGGGGCTCCATCGGTATGCTCTGCATCGGTGTCGGCGGTATGGATGTCGCCACGGCCATGACCGGTGTTCCCATGCGTCTGAAAATGCCGCGCGTCGTACAGGTCCACCTGACAGGAAAGCTGCGCCCCGGCTGCAATACCAAGGAGGTTATCCTGGAAATGCTGCGCCGCGTGAGCATCAAGGGCGGCCTGGGAAATGTCTACGAATACGTGGGACCCGGTGCAGTTGGTCTGGAGGTCCCGGCCCGCGCCACAATCGCCAACATGGGCGCTGAAATGGGCGCCACCTCCTCCATCTTCCCTGCCGACGAACAGGTGCGAAGATTCCTGACGGCACAGGGACGTGCGGAGGACTATGTAGAACTCCTGCCGGACGAAGATGCCGAATATGACGAGCAAATCGAGCTTAATTTGAGTGAGCTGGAACCGCTGATCTCCTGCCCGCATCAGCCGGACAATGTCATTTCTCTGCGGGAAGCCGAGAAAAAGAAAGTTCAGCAGGTATTTATCGGCAGCTGCACCAACACCAGCTACTCGGACGTAGCGCGCGCCGCCCTGGTCTTTGAGGGACACCATGTTCATGAGGACGTCAGCTGTACCTGTGCCATCGCCTCCCGGCAAACCTACCGCGAACTCCTGCGCGACGGCTACATCGACATGCTCCTCGCTGCCGGCGTGCGCATGCTGGAAATCTCCTGCGGCCCCTGCTGTGCCATTGGTCAGACGCCGCCCACCAACGGTGTCGCCGTGCGTACCTCCAACCGCAATTTCAAGGGACGCGCCGGCAATCCGACCGCCGAGATCTACCTCGTGAGCCCTGAAAGCGCTGCAGCTACAGCCATCACCGGAACCTTCGCCGCAGCAGAAGATATCCTGGGGGCGGATGTTGCCCGCCTGGATACCATCCATGAGCCGGATACTTATCTGGTTGATAATTCCCTGTTCATCGAGCCGCTGCCTCCGGAGGAGGCGCAGAAAGTGGAAATCACCCGCGGCCCCAACATTCAGTTCCTGCCGGTTCCTGAAGCGCCGGAGGAGCATCTGATCGCCGGTGTCAGCCTCAAAGCACGGGACAACGTATCTACCGATGACATTACCCCTGCCAGTGCTGAGTTTTCCTCCATGCGCTCCAACATTCCGCTGATGAGCCAGTATTGCTACCACCGCTATGATCCCACCTTTGCCGCCCGCGCCAAAGAGATGGGGAAGAGCATCATTGTCGGCGGGGAAAATTACGGGCAGGGCTCCTCCCGGGAGCATGCAGCCATCAATCCCATGTATCTGGGCGTCAAATGTGTGATCGCCAAGAGCATCGCCCGCATTCACAAAGGCAATCTGGTAAACCACGGCATCATTCCCATGCTGTTCGAAGATCCTGCCTCCTACGACACGATCGACCAGATGGATGTGCTGGAGATCGAGCACCTTACAGAACAGATTCCGACCCGGCGCGTCGCCGTGCGAAATGTGACGAAGGACAAGACGTTCTACGTAACTCTGGATCTGTCAGAAAACGAGATCGATGTCGTTTTAAGCGGCGGTCAGCTCCGCTATCTCCGAAATCAGCTGGCGGAGCTGGAGGAAGCCTGATCTGCGTCCTTCCTCTGGAAAAAACGGTCTCCCTGCTCTCGCGGGGAGTCCGGTTTATGATGCTTTCTTGCTGTATCTGTAGAAATCTGATAGAATACAATCATGTCAGGCAAATCTTTTGTCTTCAATGATACACGGATTCAGGGAAATCAAACTAAGCAGGAGGCTCCGCGATGAAGGATTCGGACTGGAATATTTTATACGAGTTGCATAAAAATCCTAACATGACAAAGGTCGCTGCACTTCTATATACGACGCAGCCGGCTCTGACCAAGCGCATCCACGCGATGGAAGAAGAATTTCAGGTAAAGATTCTCCTCCGCACTCCCAAAGGCCTCTCCTTTACCCCCGAGGGAGACTGCCTGGCGGAGCGAGCCGGGATGTATCTGCAGTTCATGGAAGAAATCCGACAGGAACTCTCTGCCCTCCGTGCCTCAAAACAGACCGTCATCACCATCGGTTCCTCCTATACCTTCAGCAAATACACACTGACGGATCTTCTTCTGAAATATCGAAATCAGCACCCTCAGGTAACTTTTCAGGTCATCAACGAACCCAGCAACCTCCTCTTTCGTCGCGTTCTCGACGGAACGGTGGATGTGGGATTCGTCCGGGGTGACTACGAAGGCGCCGTTTACCAGAAACGAATCGCACAGAATCAGGCCTTTCTGGTCACCCGCGAGCCGGTCGATCTGGACGACCTCCCCTCGATGCAGCGTATCGGGTACAGCACCAACGAACAGACCCGCCGTCTCTTCGCCGACTGGTGGCAGGACCGCTTTGGCACGGACATCCCGGAGGAAATGTCCGTCGGCTACATTGATTTCGCCTGGCAGGTCATCCATCGGGGCGACGGATATACCTGCTGCTTTCTTCCTCATGGGTTTGAGAATGAACTGCATCTGACTCTCACTCCCATGACCTGCCGGAACGGCACCCCTGTCACAAGAAATACCTGGTTTGTCTATCCACGAAGTAAGCAGCTGAACGACGAACTCCTCGATTTCATTCATTTCATTGAAGAGGAAATGCCGGACAACCGAAAGGAACCTGCCCTCAGTCCCTTAAAGGAGCAATAAAATTCTCAATCTCCGCAAAATTCACCGCGCAGGCGCCGTCCCAGATCCCGACCGCTTCAGGTAACGGTCTTTTTTCGCTGTCGAAGCTGAGCAAGAACGGAAGATTTTGATGTCTGTTTTGTTTGATGCGCTAAAATCCGGTCAATATCGTCTTCTCTCAGTGCGTGAGAAGAAGCATCCTGCGATTCAATCAGGATTTCCCTGGCCTTTTTTTCTCCTTCCCGAATCTGCTCATACATGCCTCGGTAGTCCTTCTCTTCTAACACATGATGGATAAAAGAAACCGAATCATCTGAAAAGCCTTCCCAGCTCCCATACAGATTTTTGACTGCTAAATCAATTTGATCATATCCAATTGATTTCCCCATCGCCTCATGCTCCGAAAGAATGCCCACAACATCCGATAAATCATTCTTATATTTTCTTCCTGCACGCAGTTTCATGGCAATCAGATACTCCCCTGTGACGACCCGTACCCGAAGCACCTGATTAAAGGTTTTATAAGGAACCGAATACTGACTAAGACGTGTTGAATATGAATCTGTCATCTTAAAGTCCTCATTCAACCAGCCATTTGGCAGTCCAAAATGATCTCCCACATGACGAATCGCTTCCTTCATGATGGATACTGCAGGCATGACGGCATCAATGTCTGTCGTCATTTCCCGGAAACCATAACGTTCAATAATAGCGGCGCCGCCGATGAGAATGATTTCAATCGGAAAATTTCTCCCTCCCAGTTTTTTGTATTCTTTTGCCAGCTCTTTCAAATACAGGTCCAGAGTATCTCTGGTAAAGACTTCACTGTTCTCAGTTGACATTTCTAACCTCACTTTCCACGATATTGAACCGCATAAATTCCGGTATGGCATCTTTTCTGGCCTGTTCTTTTGCCCTGTCATTTTTTTCTGCGACACATAATGCCAGAATACCGGCAGGATAAATCACTTCAGGGAGTTTCCGGGTGCGCAGATCATTGTATTCCTCACACAGTTCAATCTGATTCTCCCGGCTGAGATAATCTACCATCGCGAGCAAATACAGGCTTTCCGGATACCACTTTTTCTGATAATACAACCGAATATCGTCCTGCTCCAGGGCATCAATCAGGAAATCAATGTCTCCCATGTTTTTAAGTCTATGACAGACATTGCTTTTAAACAGATCAAAAGAGCACCTTTTTTCCATTTCTGATTCCAGGAGCTGCTCCATCGGAATATTCAGTGCTTTTGCAAGACGATATACGGTTTCCGCGCTGCATTTGGCAAGTCTTGTTTTCCCATTGCAGATATCATTTAAAGTAGTATAAGGAACCTCACTGTATCTGGCGAGCTGATATTTTGTCATGTGTTTTTGTTGCAGTAAATCTGTGATAATCATAAGATTCTGTTCCTTTTCGTTCTCTTTGGCAGTATTATAACGGTATGCCGTTATAATGTCAATATCATCTGCCATTCAGATGACCACCCGTCCAACAGTGCCATTCCTCTTCGGAATGGCACTGTAACGGATTGCCATGCTGCCAAACCTCTCAGATGTGTTATGGTTTAAGAAATTGAAGAGGCAATGCCGGACAACCGGGAGGAACTTGCCCTCAGTCCCGCAAAGGAGCGATAAATTCTTCAATCTCCGCGAAATTCACCACACAGGCGCCGCCCCAGATCCCGACTGGAACCGCATCCTGAAATCCATAAAGCGCAATCTCCTGGCCGTCCTCCGCTCCGTCCAGCTGATAGACGACCACCCGTCCGCGCTGCCAGTCCACCAGCCAGTATTCCCGCACACCGGCCGCGGTGTACTTCCACAGTTTCAAATAGCGGTCCTTTTTTGCTGTCGAAGGGGACAGGACCTCCACCACCAGATCCGGCGCGCCATAGATGCGCCCCCGTCGGAACTTGTCCCGGTCGCACAGAACGGTTACATCCGGCGCGACGACGGTCCGATCATCGGCGTCCAGGTGAACATTCACCGGTGCAGGAAAGACAAGACAGGAGCCGCCCTGCTTCCGCACATACTCACTGAGGAAGCGCCCGATCTCTGTGCACACCAGCTGATGAATCCCGTGAGGCTCCGCCATCTCGTAGAATTGCCCGTCGATCAGTTCCCTGTGGGTTCCCTCCGGCAATGCGTAATAATCCGCTGCCGAATGAAGTCCCCTGTGTTCTTTGGAGCCGTAAAGCACTGCTTCCTCCCGAACAGCACCAGGAGACCTCTGCCGATCAGGAAGCAGCACAGCCTCCAGCGCCTGAAGTGTCTCATAGCGGGGCGCCCGGGTGCTTCCTCCCAGAACCTTCTGCAGCGTTCCCAACGGAACCCCCGACAGCTCCGACAATTGTTCATAGGAATATCCCAGTTCCCTCTTGCGTTCCCGCATTTCTTCTACCGTCATTGCGCCGCCTCCCATTTTCCCTGTATTCCTTCTGTTCTTATCCGTATTTTATCAAATTTTCGTCCGTTTTTCAACCATTGTTTTACCTTTTTGTTTTCATCTGTCGTTTTTCTTCGAAACATCCGTTCATTCTTTAAAAAACGCCGCCCCGAACCACACGACCGTGTTATAGTCCTCAAAGAAGGTCATCCCTGCCTTCTCGGCCAGATCCGTCACCAGGATGCCATAGCTCTCCACGCAGGGGAGCATGCGCTCCGGGTGGCGGCAGGGCGCGTCCGGATAAGTGCAGTGCGCACAGACAGCACAGGATTCCGTGGAGAGCATCAGGCAGTCTCCGAAGAGCTCCCGCAGGATCTCCCGCAGGGCCCGTGCTATCACTTCCAGACTCTCCCGGGTGGCCAGCGTCTCCTCCAGATTGGTGATGTCCTGCACCTCTGTCATCGTGGAAAAGATCATCACATCGGTGTAGGCCTGGCAGCGCGCCCGGCACTCTTCCACGGTTCCCACTGCCGAGGGACAGGCCCAGGAGGTTCCGTACTGCGGACATTCCTCCCGGCAGACCGTACGGACTCTGTCCAGAAATTCCACCTGGTCTGTTTTCAGAAATCCATATTCCAGCAGCGGAAGCTCCGCGATACGCGCCTCCAGTTCTTCCCGTTTGTTCCTCATACTCTCTTTCATCCCTCTCTCCACACCTCGAAGAAGCAGCTTTTTTCACAAAAGTGCCCACAAAACGGGGCCGGAATTTTTCTATGGGAAGTATAGCCCGCACGATTTATACTGTCAACTTCCCGATTAAATCTCTTCCTCTCCATACACAGTACATCCGGCTTCCCGGAAACACAGCGATTTCAGTCATACCCACCATCCACAGAGTCTCCCGCCCCCTCTGTCAGTTTCTGCATTTTCACGCATTCAGATAATTCAGTATCCCCATCGTAATCGCCCAGGCCACCTGCTCCTGGTATTCCTCCTGCATCAGCAGCTCCGACTCCTCCCAGTTGCTCAAGAATCCGCACTCGGCCACGACGATGGGACAGTTCACATGGAGCAGAATGTAATAATTGTCGTTGTACTTGATATCCCGCGTGTTGTCCGGCTGCACATCGAGAAAACTCTGCTGCAGGCAGCGGGCCAGCCGCTCTCCCTCCTCCGAGTCCCGGTAATATAACATCTGCGGGCCGCAGACCGAAGCGTCATGATAGCTGTTCTGATGAATACTC
>JAJQCL010000151.1:15172-32986 GCA_021202715.1 Lachnospiraceae bacterium | reverse complement strand
ATTCTTCCTTTCTGTAAATTCCGGACAGAGACACCGCTCAGCTCACCGGTTCCGGCGGAATCCAGCCGGCAATATCCGTCACAGCAAACTCATAGGTCAGTTTTTTTCCGTAGGCCTGTTCGTAGGCGGCCACCTTTTGCCGGTAATCCTGCTCCATCATCTCCTCACTGTTCTCCCGATCGCTTTGAGCCGGATCGGGGTAAACCGGCGGAAGGATGTGCATGACATAGCGGGTCCTGTGAAACTGGTCATTTTCTTTTCCCGGCAGGTCGCGGATCTCCACAAAGCAGGAAACCACGGGAACATGGTTCACCGCCGCATAGTAATAGGCGCCCCGCTTGGGCGGGCGCGGCTTCCGGTAGTGAAACCACATCTCCTGTTCCGGATAAATCAGCACGGCATGGCCCTGCGCCAGCCGCTCGTGCAGCATGGGGCCGAAATAGTTGCGCAGATACGTGGGATTCCCGGCCAGAGGGATGATATCCTCATGATTCATCAGAAAACCGATCCACCCCTTCATGGCCAGATTCGTCTCCTGGCTGACCATAAAAAGACGCCGATACCCCGCCCGGTTCATGGCCTGCCGCACCGCGGTATTATCGAGCGGACTGAAATGATTGCTGGTCACGATGACCCCGCCGTGAACATCCGTGAGATTCTCCAGTCCTTCGATGCGGGTATTCCGGTTCAGAAACCGGGTCGCCGTATCCGTCAGCGCCCGGGCGCAGACGTTGCAGAACCGGTAGCCGAAGGTCCTATAATTGTCCAGGAAATGCCGGATGATGGCCTTCCGTTCCTCTGAGGACAGGACAGGATCATCCACCTCTACTTTGCAGTTCAGATCACCGCGCTCCGCGGCGGCACGCATATTGGCCACCACCTGCGCTTTGTCGCCTCCGATCAACATACACGAATCTTCTCTCCTTTTTCTCTCATTTTGCGGAAGGTGACCGGCTGTCCGCCCACTTCCGCGCCCTTATGAATCAGGTTATTCAGGCAGGTACGATCCGATACCTTCTGCTCCTCCGAATAGGTTTCCTTATGATGAACGATCTCTTTATAAAAGGGGGACTTCCGGGCGTACTGCCAGAAATACTCCTCATAAGGGATCGCATCGTAGCACCAGGGCTTCTGGAACAGGTTATAGTGGATCAGATCGGGATGTTCCAGAATTTCACCGGTTCCGCCGCCCTCCGGGGGCATGGCGTCCCAGGTCTCATCCAGATAAACGATACTGCCGCTGCACATGGCGTTAAAGTAATCCTGATCCGGCGCAATACAGTCAAAATGATATGTATGAAGCAGACGGAGAAAATGATCGCAGAAGCCCGTCTCCCGCATCTTCTTCAGATTCATCACCAGCACGCCGGAATTGATATATTCTTCAAACGGAACCCCCACCGCCTGCTCCGTATACTCCACCAGCTCAGGAACCGAAGCGATGGAACGATCCGCGCTGGCGCCGATGATGTTCTCTCCCAGCTCAGTCTGAAACAGCCGGGAGATATCTCCCGGCACCACAATATCGCTGTCCAGATAAAGTCCCTTGTCATATTCCGGAAACATATCGGCAATAAAGAGCCGAAAATAGATCGTCAGCGTGAAATAATCACACCGCAATCTGTTTTCGGCCCGGTCTGTGATGCCTGCCAGTTTTTCCTTCATATGAATAAAGTGAATCTGAAACGGGGGTTTTACACCGGAAGCGAGCTTCCGCCTGCTCTCCTCGCTCAGATCCTCGTGGAGAACCATGATTTGATACTGATACGATCCCGACGCATTTTCCATCAGAGAGCGCAGCGCACAGTCCAGGTACGGAGCGTAACTCTCATCCACCGTAAAGAACACCGGAATCTCCTTCTGCTTCATGACCATCATCCTTTCATCGCGGCAGTTACAGCAGTGTATTCCTGAAAGAGATCATCATATTCGTACAGTTTCAGTTTTTCATGCACCTGCTCGATCTGCCAGGGCTTCACGGTCAGGGTATGGATCCAGGGAAAGAAGCGAAAGCTGGTCGTGAAATGCTGAAACACGGTATCCCTGTGCAGGCGGCGCTGCTCGTTATAGGCTCTTTGACAGAGCTTTTTGGACTGTGCCAGTTTGTTGATGGCTGACTGATCCGGCATAAACATCTGCTGATTGCGGCACATCGCGCGGCATCGGGCAAAAAGACCTGTCTCCCGGATGCGGGGCAGGTTCAGCAGCAATACGCCGGAATTGACATAATCCATGTGAAGCAAATGCCTCCGGAAGAACCATTTCCCATAATAATCCGGCACACCGGCCAGCTCACAGCCCTCCATATCCTGATGGTAAAATCCGCTGCAATCCTGCCGACACAGCACATCGTTATCCAGATACAGGAGACGCTCCGGCAGGTCAGGCACCTGATCGGCATACAACCGCAGCATGCAGCAGGGCGTGAAGCGGGTCTCCAGATTGGCCCGGGGCAGCTCCGCCTGAAACAGTTCGGTAGCATCAATGCATGTCACAGAGTTGTCTATATTTTCCTGTTTGACATAATGATCCAGATACTGAATCGTTCCCTGAGAAACCGGCCGGATCGCGCGTTCTCCCAACGTCAGCTCCATCGTCATCACAAAAATATGCAGCGGCTCCGCCGTATGTTTCAGCAGCGACAGAACTGACAGAATCAGACCGTCCTCAATATTCCGGTCACCGCAGTACAGGATGTTCATTCCGTTTACCGACAGACTGTCTTCTTCCTTTATCATAGTATTCCTCCTGCCTGTCCCGCAGACAAAGGGCCGGTTCTCATACGATAAGTGTGCGACACAGATAGTATTTTATTATATCCAGCCGCCGGAGGCTCGTCAAGCAACAAAGTCGCCGCAAGTGTCGCATAGTTTGCAGGCTCAGGGACATAAGAAATCAGCTCTCCCGCATCATCTCCGGCCGGTACCAGTTGTTAAACAGCGTTTGGATAATGTCCAGCAGATCCTCATCGGACAGCGCGTCCTTACTGCGCAGATTGACGGAGATCGCATGAAAAATCCCATAAAAATAGATATCCATGATCGTCTGTTTCTTAGGGGTCTGCTCTTTTTCCCCGTACAGATGATTGGTTATATCTTCTTCAATCTTCCGTAAAAAATGAGAACGGTTCTGCTCGGACAGCAAGACGGTGACCCTGTCTTCTCTTTTCCGGAAACTGCTGATCACAATCTCAAAAAATTTTCCTTCGCTGACCGGTCCATCTGCTCCGCTCCCTTCCAGCGCCTGGGCTGCCTCCTGCAGGAATTCATCCTCTGCATAGGCGACCAGCGCATAAATATCCTCAAAATACCGGTAAAAGGTCGTACGGTTGTATCCGGCAAGCGAAGTAATCTCCCGGATCGTGATCTGGTTGATGTTCTTTTTCTTTGCCAGTTGGAAGAAGGCGTTCACAAAGGCCTCCCTCGTCGCATCTGTAATCTCCGGCTGCTTTTTCATCACGATTCCTCCCGAACCCGTAAGATGGCACAGGGAGACAAAAAAATATTTTGTCCCCCTGTGCCTCAGTTTTTCCTTTGTAACGTTCAATATACAACACCTGTCTTCAAATAACAAGCCGCCGAACGCAACAATGCGACACATGTTGAAAATTGTTGCTTGATTGTTAGCAGTCATCGTGATAGAGTGCTAACGTAACAGGTGTTGCTCGTACATTATGCTGTACTTCGGGTCATCCATCCCGAAAATGACAGGAGGAGTTTTTATGCTTCATATTTTCAGTAACATGAAGGCCAAAGACCGGTGGCTGGCTCTGCTCTGCGTACTGCTGGTCTGCGGCCAGGTTTATTTTGATCTGCGTCTGCCGGATTATACCGCGGAGATCACGGTGCTGATCAGCAGTGAAGTCACAGATCTGTCCCAATACTTCACCGCAGGAGGACATATGCTCGGCTGTGCTCTGTGCAGCGCTCTTCTGACGGTGGTGGTCGGTTATCTGGCCGCCATGATCGCGGCAGATTTCTCCTTTGACATCCGTGCGAAATTGTTCAATAAGGTCGCGGCCATGGGCAGTGCAGAGATCAAGAAATTCTCCACCGCCAGCCTGATCACCCGTACGACAAATGATATCACTCAGATTCAGATGATCGTCGCCATGGGCCTGCAGATGCTGCTCCGTGCACCGATCATGGCCATCTGGGCAATCGTTAAGATCGTCGGCAAGAGCTGGCAGCTCTCTGCCGTGGTCGCCGCAGCGGTCGCTGTGGTGGTCGTTTCCCTCATCACGCTGCTGGCCATCATGATTCCCAAGTTCCGCATCGTCCAGAGACAGATCGATGATGTGAACCGGCTCACCGACGAGAACCTGAGCGGCATCCGGGTCGTCCACGCCTTCAATGCAGAGAAGTATCAGGAAGACAAATTCGAGACGGCAAACACGAACCTGATGAAGACACAGCTGTTCACCGGCCGGGGCATGGCCTTCCTGTCCCCGATCATGATGTTCGTACAAAGCTGCGTGAGCGTGGGCATTTACTATGTAGGCGCCTGCCTGATCAACGCCATCGAAGTGCCTCTGAACGGGACGCTGACAGAGATTATGACGGCTGTCTCCGACCGTTCGGTGATGCTGGGCGAGGTCGTTTCCTTCAGCTCCTATGCGCTGTATGTGATCATGTCCTTTGTCATGCTGCTGATGATCTTCATGCTGCTGCCCCGTGCACAGGTCTCCGCAAACCGGATTAATGAAGTCATCGATTCAGAGATTTCCGTAAAGGAAGGAACAGAAACGGCCGTAGAAGAATCCGGATGCATCGAATTCCGCGATGTCTCCTTCCGCTACCCGGACGCCTCCGAGGACTGCCTGAAGCATATTTCGTTCTCCGCGAAGAAGGGCGAGACCGTTGCCTTCATCGGCGCCACCGGCTCGGGAAAATCCACACTGGCCGGGCTGGCCGCCCGGTTGTACGACGCGACAGAGGGAACGGTTTTGCTGGACGGGAAGGATATCTCGCAGTACCGTTTCGAGACACTCTACGACAAAATCGGCTATATCCCGCAGAAGGCGGTGCTGTTTGCCAATTCCGTGGAGGGCAATGTGACCTTCGGGAAGAGCGGGCATACAATGACCGACACAGATGTCGACCGCGCGCTGGATATCTCTCAGGCAACAGAATTCGTCCAGGCCATGGATGACGGAAAGAAGAGCTGGATCGCCCAGAGCGGCTCCAATGTCTCCGGCGGTCAGAAGCAGCGTCTTTCCATCGCGCGGGCCGTGGCCCGCAAACCGGAGATTCTGATCTTCGATGATTCCTTCTCCGCCCTGGATTACAAGACAGACCGCACCCTGCGCCAAAGACTTAAAACAGATCTGAAGGGGACAACCTGTCTGATCATCGCGCAGCGGATTGGCACGATTCGGAATGCCGACAGGATCGTCGTGCTGGAGAACGGCGCCGTGGCCGGAATCGGTACACATGACGAACTGATGAAAACCTGTACTGTATATCAGCAGATTGCCCTGTCGCAGCTCTCCGCTGAAGAGCTGGCGGCAAACGCGTAAGGAGGTGCTTCTATTATGCCAGAAATGAATCAGAACCGCGCTTCCGCACGACGAGGCGCACCGATGCAGAGAGGACCCATGGGAAGAGGACCGATGGGAGGAATGGGTGGTGGAAGAGCGAAGAATATGCGGGGCGCCCTTGGGAGCCTGATCTCCTACTGCCGGAATCAGGCGGGAATCATCCTGTTTGCCCTGGTGCTGGCCGCCATCGGCGCCGTCTTCACCATCGTCGGCCCGAATCAGATCAGCCGACTGACAGACTATATCTACGACGGTCTCGCCGGCGGAGTCAATTCTGAAGAAATGGCCGAGGATATTCAAAATCAGATACTGAGCGGAGAACTCAATATCCTTGATTATCTGCCGGAGGGAACCAATCCGGCGGACATCGATTTGTCAAGCCTCGATCTGACAGATACCGACGATGAGCTTTCGCAGGCCATCCTGGAAAATGTCACCCTGAGCGAAGACTATCAGCAAGCCCATGCGAACGAAGGCATCGATATGGACGGGATCGTCAGCGTCGCGCTGCTGCTGGTAGGAATCTATCTCGCCAGCGCCGTCTGCAATTTTGTGCAGCATTATATCATGCAGACCGTGACGCAGCGGACCGCCAGGAGGCTGAGAGGAGACATTGACACCAAGATCAACCGTCTGCCGCTCAAGTATTTCTCCGGCAACGCCGCAGGCGATGTACTTTCACGAATGACCAACGATGTCGATATGATCGGGCAGGCCATGTCCAACAGCCTGTCGAACCTCGTCACAGCTGTGGCGCAGTTCATCGGCTGCCTGATCATGATGTACTACACCAACTGGATCATGGCGACGACAACCGTCCTCGCCACACTCATCGGCCTCGTCCTGATGGTCGTCATCATGAGCCGCTCGCAGAAATACTTCACGGCCCGCCAGGAAAGCCTCGGCGTACTGAACGGCTATATCGAGGAAATGTATCACGGCCATGACATGATCCGCATCCTGAATGCGGAGGATGAGGTGCGGGATACCTTCACCTCCATGAACCAGGCCGTGAAGACCGCAAACTTCCGCTCCCAGTTTCTGTCCGGCCTGATGCAGCCGCTGATGACCTTCATCGGTAACCTGGGCTATGTGGCCGTCTGCGTCGTAGGCGCCTGGCAGATTATTAACGGCAACATCACCTTCGGTGTGATCACTGCCTTCCTGATTTACACGCGTTTGTTTGAATCGCCGCTGCGCCAGATTTCTCAGGCCATGACGCAGGTGCAGTCCTGCGCAGCTGCCTCGGAGCGTGTCTTTGAATTCCTTGCTGAGGAAGAGATGGAAGACGAATCCGCCAAGACGGAGCGCATCGAAAATGTGCGCGGCGAGGTCGAATTCCGCAACGTGAAATTCGCCTACCCGAATGCCCCTGAAAAGGAGATCATCCACAACTTCAGTGTCAAAGTCGAACCCGGACAGAAGGTCGCCATCGTCGGCCCGACCGGCGCCGGCAAGACCACGATGGTCAACCTGCTGATGCGCTTCTTCGAGCCGACCGGCGGCAGCATCCTGATCGACGGCGTCCCGACGGAGAACATCCCGCGGAGCAACGTCCACAGCCAGTTCGGTATGGTTCTGCAGGACACCTGGCTGTTCGAAGGCACCGTCCGGGAGAACCTCCTCTACAATACGGAGGGCGTCTCTGATGAGCAGATGATCGAGGCCTGCAAGGCCTGCGGCATCCACAACTTCATCCAGGCACTGCCGAAGGGCTATGATTCCATCCTGCATGACAACACGGCCATCTCCGCCGGCCAGAAGCAGCTGATGACGATCGCCCGGGCCATGATTCAGAACAGCCCGATGCTGATCCTCGATGAGGCGACCTCCAGCGTCGACACCAAGACCGAGATGATCACACAGCAGGCCATGGATGCGCTGACCAATCACCGCACCAGCTTCGTCATCGCCCACCGGCTCTCGACCATCAAGAACGCCGACCTCATCCTGGTCATGCGGGACGGCGACATCGTCGAGCAGGGCAATCACGAAGAGCTGCTGAAGCAGAACGGCTTCTACGCGGAGCTGTACAACAGCCAGTTCGAGGAAGCTTCGTAAGCTGAACCACAAGAAAGCCTGAACCACATCTGATACATTTCTGATGCGGTTCAGGCTTTTTCTGCGTCTGGCTTTCTGCTCTATTCTGCCATTTCACTCTCGTAATCCAATATTGTCTTCGCATTCATTTTTTCATACTCATTCAGCATATCATCCGTGAAATCATCCGGTTCTATGGTGCCAGTGTACCAGTCCTTAGAATCGAAATAGCTCTGCAAAGCATCATCCTTGAATTTTCTCCCATGACGTGCATAAATCTCATTGCGTGCATATCTCAGTTCCTCTGCGGTCAGCTCTGCCAGTTCGCTTTTCGTCACATATCTTGAATCGCTGTCCGCAATAATATAATCACGATCTGTCAGATCTTCCATCTGAGAGTCTCCGTCCGTTTCTGTCAAAGACTCTTCCTTCGACTCTGTCAAAGATTCTATAACTGCCGTTTCCTTTTCCGGCAGTTCTTCTTCTGACACCTCTGCTTCCGATTCATAGACATCTGCGATTTCCTCCGTACCTGACGATGTCCCGTAAGCGTCCGTCTCCATATCTTCGGTAAAATCTTCTACGACCTGCGGCTCGTATGTACTTTCTGATGCATATACTCTGGACGTCAGACTGAAGCGACTCACGATCACCCCGATCAGTACGATGCACACTGCCGTCACTCCCAGGGCGCTCATCATCTCCGCCAGCAGACTTTCCTTTCGCGGAGGATACAGCGGATTGTGTTTGTTATCAACCTTCTGCGCAACAGATTTCTGGTAATTTTTTGCCTGTTTTCTACTCTGTTTCTTTTCTTTTTTCTTACCGAATCCCATTAGCAAACCTCCCGCCCTTCTACGACACTATTCTGCATGAAACTGCGTATTCTCTCAATCCTGCTCGCACTATCAGGATGACTGCTGGCAAGGTTCGCGAAAAGTCCCTTCGGCTTCTCACCGCCGAAAAAGCTGAGCACACGGCACAGTCCTTCGCCGTATCCCAGAATGCAGGAGAACTCGTCTGCTTCATACTCATTTCCCCGACTCGTTTTCATACACAACGCGACGCCGATCGCTGTCCATACTTTCATGAATACCCGGACGATCAACAATGTGAGCGCTCGTGACAAAGCGCTGAAAAGCGCGATCAGTACACCTTCGTCATTGCCCGTAAGAGCCGCAACAATTCCCATGATCGCATCCATAATGATGACGCCCACTTCAATCATCACACAGATTCCTGTAATCACAGTATTCCCCACAGCCACCACAAGGATCCGATCCGTATCTTTATGAGAAAGATGCCCAAATTCATGACCAAGCGTCGCCTTGATCTCCTCATCTCCCATATTCAGCAGACCTCTCGTAACACAAATCGTTTTTCTTCCCGTGGCAAACGCATTGGGACTTTCATCCTCATTTATAAACATACGAACATCGCCGGAAATCATCGGGTTCTTTTTTTTGGCTTTATAATATACCTCACGAAACAATGGTTCCAGCCTCTCGATCACCGCAGGATCTTTGATCTTCCTGCAGCCTGTCTGATGACGCAGCATCAATTCGCCAAGCGGAGAAAGAGCAATCGATACGCTCGCAAGATAAAACAGGAAACCTACTGCAATCCCCCAGATCAGGGGAAGTGAAAAGATTACCATAGCAACAAGTCCAAGAAGTACCACATTCAGAAAAAGATAAGCAAGCAATGGCAGATTTGTCTTCCTACCCATCCGCATCACAAAATCGAGAATATATATACTTCGTATCCCCTGTTCTTTTTTTGTCGGCAGTTTTGAGATATCATAATCTTCTGCGGACGATCCCTGTCCACCCGACCTACTGTTCTGAACGGGTACGTTCTGACTGTATGGTGTTTCCTTCACCACCGGTGCTCTCCAGTCATAGGATGGACTTCCCTTTTCCGGCACACTCCTGTCATATGTCGGCACTTTCCACTCTTTTTCGGCAGGGTTTAATTCTTCCTGTGCGATACGCTCAGGTTTTCCGGGAACATCCTGACCGGTGTACCTGATCTTCTCTCCGCAATTCCAGCAGAACAGATCCCCGTCCTGCAGCTTTTTTCCACATTTAGGACAAAACATATGTTTTTCTCCCCTTCATCATTTTTGTTTGTTCATACAGTCTCAATGCTTTTCGCCATTTTCTAACACAAGATTGACGGTTTTTAGCTACGCTCTCATTCTACATGAATTACTGCGTGAACACAAGTTAAATGTCATGCTTTCTTTATAATACTTTCACAATCCTGTTTTGTCTTAACATGCACTCTCTTCCCGGAAAACACAATGCCGAATTTCAGGATATTGGTGATTCCATCTTCCTTCATATCCGCTTCATAACCCTTTTCTTCAATCTGCGCGAATGCTTCCTCTGCCAGCCCGGCCAGCTTCTCTTCATCCAGATTCTTCTTCCATTTAAGTTCCATGATCATTCCCGGATAGCGTTTTTCTCTCGGAATCAGACTGATATCATACCGTCCGTCTCCGGACTCCCGGTTGGCCGTTGTCCTCGTAACCGCTCCGATCTGCAACAGGTGAGACAGGATCTCGCTCTTATAAACTGCCGCAATTTCTCTGTTAGGAATGGAAACCTCACACAGATAGGACCCGTCTGCCTGCAGCTCTTTGCGGGGCGCTTTCAGATATCCTGCCACCAGCAGCAGACTGTACACATTCGCCGGATCTTCGGCCAGCAATCTGTAAACGACATTCTGATCAATTCTCACAATGACCCGCTCTCCCTGTGAAAAAATAGTGAAATTTTAGTGGAAAAAACCGAAGCAGCCCGCCCCGTTTGAGGCCGACTGCTCCGGCAAACAAAATCCGTATTCTTTTCTCCGGCATACCCGCTCAGTTCTTAAAACTGTGGATCGGCGCAGGGATCCGGCCGCCGCGGCTGACGAATTCCTCGCAGGAATAGCCGTTGACCGGCATGATAGGCGCATAGCCCAGCAGGCCGCCGAATTCCACGGTCTCTCCCACGCCCTTGCCGATGACAGGGATGAGCCGGACCGCCGTGGTCTTGGCATTGACCATACCGATCGCCGCCTCGTCGGCAATGATGCCGGAAATGGTCGCGGGGGAGGTATCACCGGGGATGGCGATCATATCCAGTCCGACCGAGCAGACGCAGGTCATGGCTTCGAGCTTCTCCAGCGTCAGCGCCTGACGGTTCACGGCGTCGATCATTCCCTGATCTTCGCTGACGGGGATAAAGGCGCCGCTGAGTCCTCCCACGTAGGAGGAAGCCATGACGCCGCCCTTCTTCACCTGGTCGTTAAGCAGCGCCAGCGCCGCCGTCGTTCCGGGCGCGCCGACCGATTCCAGCCCCATCTCCTCCAGGATCCCGGCCACGGAATCGCCCACCGCCGGAGTGGGAGCCAGAGACAGATCGATGATACCGAAGGGAATCCCCAGCCGCGCGGAAGCCTCCTGCGCCACCAGTTGTCCCACACGGGTCACCTTGAAGGCCGTGCGCTTGACGGTCTCGCAAAGCACTTCGAAGCTCTCGCCGTGAATGCTCTCCAGCGCCGTCTTCACCACGCCGGGACCGCTGACGCCCACGTTGATAACAGCGTCGCCCTCGGTCACACCGTGAAAAGCGCCCGCCATGAAGGGATTGTCATCCGGCGCGTTGCAGAACACCACCAGCTTGGCGCAGCCCAGAGAATCCTGATCGGCCGTCGCCTCGGCGGTGGCCTTCACCATCTCACCCATGAGCTTTACCGCGTCCATATCGATCCCGGTCTTGGTGGAGCCCACATTGACCGAGCTGCACACCCGCTCGGTCTGTGCCAGCGCCTGCGGGATCGACAGGATCAGGTTCCGGTCAGCCTGGCTCATCCCCTTGGAGACCAGCGCCGAATAGCCTCCGAGGAAATTCACGCCCACTTCCCGGGCCGCCCGATCCAGCGTGCGGGCGATCGTAACAAAATCCTCCGAGCTCTGGCAGGCCGCGCCGCCCACCAGGGCGATCGGCGTGACAGAAATACGCTTATTGACGATGGGAATTCCATATTCCCGCTCAATATCCTGCCCGGTCTTCACCAGATTTTGGGCGTAGCGGGTGATTTTCTCGTATATTTTCTGATTGAGGCGATCGAGATCCGGGTCGCAGCAGTCCAGCAGACTGATTCCCATGGTAATGGTGCGGACGTCCAGCTTCTCCTCCTCGATCATCCGGTTTGTCTCGATCACTTCATTTATATTGATCATGATGTCTTTCCTTTCCTAGTGCGAATGTTTCGGGGATCGCTCCGCACCGCGCTACAGCCTGTGCATACGGTCGAAGATCTCTTCCTTCTGGCAGCGAATCCGCACGCCGATCTCCCCGCCCAGGCTCTCCAGTTCCTCCGCCAGCTGACTGTGCTCCTTCGGGGACTGATTGGCATCCACGACCATCATCATATTGAAGAAACCGTCCACAATGGTCTGGGAAATATCGAGAATATTCACCTGATTCTCCGCCAGATAGGTGCACACCCTCGCGATGATGCCCACAGTATCCTTTCCAACCACAGTAATAATCGTCTTGTTCATGTTCGCCTCCTGCGCTGTACTCTCTGTTTTTCAGCACCAACCGGACCTTCCGGCCTGCTGATTTCTGCGTTCTCTTATTCTGTATCCGTCGGCATATTCCGCCGCACCGCAAAACGGATTTTCTACAGTCTCTCACCACGCCACGCAGGAACTCATCTGCGTCCGCGGCGCCACCTGAATCGGAAAATCCGACGCCCGATAGGGGCAGTCGCCCAGGGAGATCTCCATCTTCACGGTCTCCAGGGCCAGCTCCGGGTAATTGTTCTCCTTACTGAGATGTCCCAGAAATACCGCCCGCATCCGGTCGTGAAGGATGTGGGTGAGAAGCTGCCCTGCCGCCTCGTTGCACATATGTCCCCGATCGCTGAGGATCCGCTGCTTCAACGGATAAGGGTAGGGTCCCACCTGAAGCATCCGCACATCGTGGTTCGCCTCGATCAGCACTGTGTCCAGCTCCTGCAGCTCCCCGATGATCCTCTCGTCATATTCGCCCAGATCAGTCACCACCGCCGTCCGCTTCTCCCCGCAGACCACCCGGTAGGCCACCGGATCCACCGCATCATGGGAAATGGCGAAGGGATGCACGGTCAGATCGCCCAGCTGGAAATCCGCTTCCTTCTCAATGGGATGAAACAGCTCCTCCGGGATTTTCCCCAGCTTTTCATCGTGCTGAATCTCCGCCAGTGTAGCCTCCGTGCCGTAGATCGGCAGATGGTATTTCCGGGAGAGAACCCCCAGACCGCCCACATGATCCCGGTGCTCGTGCGTGACCAGAACGCCTTCCAGCTCCTCCGGCTTCACATCCAGCGCATGCAGCGCCTCCGTCACCCGCTTCCCGGGAATCCCGTCGTCGATCAGAAGATGGTGATTGTCCGATCCTATGTAAATGCAGTTGCCGCTGCTTCCGCTGGCAATGCTCGCAAGCCTCATGTTGCCCTCCATCCTCCTGTCGCCGTGACTTTCCCCGATAGCATATCAAATCACAATAGAGTTTGCAACTGCTTTCGCGTCTCCTCCGGGCTGCCTCCGTTATCGATCACACGGTCAGCCAGGCGGCGGAAAACCGCCTCCGGCTTCTGGCTGCGCATCACGTTCAGGCATTTCTCCCGGCTGTAGCCGCGGGAGACCATCAGGCGGCGGATCTGCACCTCCTCCGGCGCGTAAATATACCAGATCTCCCGGCACAGCTCCCGCAGCCGTGCCTCCTCCGGCAGGGCGGTCTCATAGACGACCAGCGGTTCCTCCGCCGCCGCGATGCGCGCCCGCACCTCCTCATATACCCGGGGGTGGGTCAGCGCATTGAGCTCCTGCCGCCGCGCCTCCGAGTGAAAGACGATCTCCGCCAGCGCGCCGCGGTCGATCAAACCGTCCGGCCCGAGGATTCCCGCTCCGAACGCCTCCGTTACCGCCTGAAAGCAGCTTCCGCCGGGTTCCATCAGCTCCCGCGCCACCGTATCAGCCTGAATGATGCGGGCTGCCCAGCCCTCCTGCAGAAGGGACAGCACGGTACTCTTCCCCGCACCCACGCCGCCGGTGACGCCAATCACTCTCTTTTCTTTCCTCTCCATCACGCCCCGCCTTATTTCGTGTCAAACCAGGTATATCCGGCCTGTATATCAACCTCCAGCGGCACAGCCAGCGCGGCCGCACCCTGCATCTCCCGCGCCAGGATCTCCCGCACCTGCATTTCCTCTTCCACCGGCGCCTCGATCACCAGCTCGTCGTGGACCTGCAGGATAATGCGCGCCTGCAGCCCCTCCGTGGCCAGCGCCCGGTCCACATGAATCATGGCAATCTTCATGATATCCGCAGCCGTCCCCTGAATCGGGGAATTCATCGCCACCCGCTCTCCGAAGGAGCGCTGCGCGAAATTGCTGGATTTGAGCTCCGGGATCGGACGGCGGCGGCCGAACAGGGTCGTCACGTAGCCCTGACGTTTCCCCTGCTCCACCAGACCGTCCAGATAGGCCTTCACACCGGGATAGGTCTCAAAATACTGTTCGATATAAGCGGCGGCTTCCTTCCGGGAAATACTCAGATCCTCGCTGAGTCCGAAGGCGCTGATGCCGTACACGATGCCGAAATTCACGGCCTTGGCATTTCGCCGCTGCTCCGGCGTCACCTCGTTGAAGGGAATGTGGAACACCTGTGAGGCAGTCATCCGGTGGATGTCCTGCTCCTCCCGGTAGGCCTCGATGAGCTTCTCATCCCCCGACATATGCGCCAGGATGCGCAGCTCAATTTGCGAATAATCCGCATCCACGAAGAGGCAGCCCGCTTCCGGAACAAAGACCTTGCGGATGGCCCGTCCCAGCTCCATGCGGATGGGAATATTCTGCAGGTTCGGCTCCGTGCTGCTGATCCGTCCCGTCGCCGTGATGGTCTGATTGAACGTCCCGTGGATCCGGTTGTCGCTGCCGATGAAAACAGCCAGGCCATCGGCATAGGTGGATTTCAGCTTGGCCAGCGTCCGGTACTCCAGCACCTTCCCCACGATGGGATGAACTAGGCGCAGCTTCTCCAGCACGTCGGCGGACGTGGAGTAGCCGGTCTTCGTCTTCTTTCCATAAGGGAGCTTCAGATCTTCGAACAGGATCTCCCCCAGCTGCTTCGGGGAATTGATGTTAAATGTCCGCCCTGCCAGCTCATAGATCTCCGCCTCCAGAGAGGCAATGCTTCCCGCGAGATTCCTCCCGTATTCCGCCAGAGCCTCCCGCTCGACCCGCACGCCCGCCTTCTCCATCCGATCCAGGGAGAAGATCAGAGGCATCTCTACCTCGGCAAACAGCCTGTCCATGCCGCTTTCTGCCAGACGTTTTCGAATCGTTCCCGCCGCCTCGGCCAGGATCCGCGCTGCATCCGCCTCCGGCCCGGAAAGCACCGTCTCTCCCAGACAATCGCGGGCCACCTCGTCCAGCTCATAGGCGCTTTTCAGCGGATTCAGCAGATAGGATGCCACCCCGACATCAAAATAATGCGGAGACTCCCGCAGATCCCATTTCTTCAGATCAGACTTCAGATTCATCACCGCCACGCAGGGCACACACTCCGCCAGACGGTTCACCGCCTCTTCCAGAAAAGCAAGCGTCAGGTCACCTTCCGCCAGCACAGACACGACCTCACCGCGCCCCGCTGCGTAAAGCGCCGCGCCGCAGCGCTCCCGGAGCGGTTCCGGCTTCTTCTTTCCCTTTTTCGGCGCGGGAGACTCTGCAAAGGGATTCTCCACCTCGCGCTCCAGGAAAGTCAGGCCGACGCAGGACTCCTGCGCCAGCGCCGCAAAAAGACTTTCCGCCTCCGCGCGCTCTCTCACCTCCCGGAAGGAAATCTGCGGCCGTTCCTCTGCCGCTCCGAAGGAAGCGACATCAAAATGCTTCATCAGAGAGCGCAGTTCCAACCGCGCCACCACCTCATAGGCCTCTTTCGTGAAGAGATTCCCCAGCCGCGCCGCCTCGAAGTCCAGCTCTACCGGCGCCTCGGTGCAGATGGCCGCCAGCCGTCGGCTCATTTCGGCCAGATCAAAATGCTCCTCCAGCGCCTTCTTCGCCCGCGGCGGCCGCACCTCCTCCTGATGCGCCCGCAGGTTCTCCAGACTCCCGTAGGCCGCGATCAGCGCCGTCGCCGTCTTCTCACCGATGCCCGGCACGCCGGGGATATTATCCGAGGCATCTCCCATAAGCGCCTTCACGTCAATAAATTCCGTGGGTGTTACCCCGTATTTCTCCTTCACATCGGCCGCGAAATACATCTCCGTGACCGTACCGCCCCCCTTGGTCTTGGGGATGCGGATGCAGGTATGCTCCGTTGCCAGCTGCAGCAGGTCCCGGTCGCCGGACACCAGCGTCACCGCGAGGCCCCGCGCCTCGGCCTGCCGTCCCACCGTCCCCAGGATATCATCCGCCTCATAGCCCGGCAGCTCCAGCAGCGGCACGCCGCAGGCCGTCAGCAGCTCCTTTAACAGCGGCACCTGCTCGTGCAGCTCCGGGGGCATGGGCTTGCGCGTCCCCTTATAGCCCTCATACATCTCATGGCGAAAGGTCGGCTCCCGCCGGTCGAAGGCCACCGCCAGATACTGCGGCTTCTCCTCCTCCAGCACCTTCAGCAGAATATTCATAAATCCATACACTGCGTTCGTATGGAGTCCCTCCGAATTCGTCAGCTCCGGAATCCCGTAAAAGGCACGATTTAAAATACTGTGTCCGTCGATACACACGATCTTCTCTGCCATCTCGTCCTCATTTCCCTGAAAAATCAGTCATGATCTGTGACCTTTGGTCCCCTGTGTCATCTTCATAGTATAACATATATTTTCCGGCAGCCAAAGGCTGTTCCGGAGAAAATTTCCCTGACACCCGCCCGGCGCCTCCCCCGGCAAAGCCGCATAAATATCCCCGCTCTTTTTATCTCCTCCCCTTGTGCCGCCCCGCTTCCCGTGGTATGCTTTACTCTGTCGCCGCCCGATTTCCGGCGGCAAACCATGACGATGCACAGGAGGACAAGATGCACTTCCCCAGACTCTTTCTCTTTGATATGGACGGCCTGCTCTTTGACACGGAGCGGCTCTTTATGGAAATTCTCGGACAGACCATGGCCGAATATGGCTACGAGCTGACCCGGGAACGGTATATGGCGACCATCGGCCTCTCTCAGGCGGATGTCATCGGAGTGATGAAGGGCTTTTACGGCGCAGATTATCCCTGCCGGGAGATTTCTGCGATCGCACACGACCGGCTCAGCGCTCAGGCCCGCACAAAGCCTCTGCCCGTAAAGCGGGGTCTCCGCGAACTGCTTCAGTATCTGGCAGACGGCGGCCACCCCTGCTGCCTCGCCTCCTCCTCCCCCCGGGAGTCGATTCAGGTCTATCTTGACACCTCCGGTCTGGAAAAATACTTCTCCTTTATCATGTCCGGCAGCGACCTGCCTCACTCCAAGCCGGATCCGGAGATCTTTCTTGCCTGCTGCCGCCACTACGGCGTGCAGCCCGCAGAAGCCCTGGTCCTGGAGGATTCGGAGAACGGCGTCCGGGCCGCGGTCAACGGCGGCATCCCTGTCGTCTGCATCCCCGACATGAAGAGGCCGCCGGAGGAACTGCTGGCGCAGACCTGCCTGACCGCGCCGGACGGCTTCGCGGTTCTCGACTACCTGAAAGGGCTGCCCACCGGCGATTAATCGCCGGGCGGCAGCCCTTTGCTTTACACCTTTCGCACACTACTGCAGATTCCGGATCAGGTTCACCATCTCAATGGCGGAGCAGGCCACATCGTAGCCCTTATTCCCCGCCTTGCTGCCGGCGCGCTCGATAGCCTGTTCGATGTTGTCCGTGGTCAGGACGCCGAACAGCGTCGGCACGCCAGTATTCAGGCTCACGGTCGCGATGCCCTTGCTGACTTCGGCGCAGACATAGTCATAGTGATCGGTCGAGCCCTTGATCACAGCGCCCAGGCAGAGAATCGCATCATACCGGCCGGACTCCGCCATTTTCTGCGCGATCAGCGGAATCTCGAAAGCTCCGGGCACCCAGGCCAGATCGATGTCATCGGTCGACATGCCGTGGCGAATCAGCGCATCCTCCGCGCCTCCCACCAGCTTATTGACGATGAATTCGTTGAAACGGGCCGCCACGATGCCCACCTTCAGTTGTTCGGCTACTACCTTTCCTTCTAAGGTTCTCATAATGATT
>JAJQCL010000151.1:8963-15072 GCA_021202715.1 Lachnospiraceae bacterium | reverse complement strand
GTCATATGCTGCATCTTCTCCTGCTTTGTTACCAGATAGAAGAGATCCTCCTTCCGGGCCGGAATCTGGATCGGCACTCTCTCCACGATGGAGATCCCGTACCCGGACAATCCGGTGATCTTCTTGGGATTATTCGTCAGCAAACGCAGCTTCTGCGCGCCGAGATCCCGGAGAATCAGTGCGCCGATACCATAATCCCGCATGTCGGCGGGAAATCCCAGCTTCAGATTCGCCTCCACCGTATCCAGGCCCTCTTCCTGCAGCGCGTAGGCCTTCAGCTTGTTGATCAGACCGATGCCCCGGCCCTCCTGCCGCATATAGACCAGGATGCCACGCCCCTCTTTGGCGATGGCCTTCATCGAAGCGTCCAGCTGCTCTCCGCAGTCGCAGCGCCTGGAGCCCAGCACGTCCCCCGTCAGGCACTCCGAATGCACCCGGCACAGCACCGGCTCGCCGTCCGCCACATTTCCCATGGTCAGAGCCACATGGTGCTCGCCGTTGAGCTTGTTGATATAGCCGTAAATGTCGAACTCACCGTACTTCGTCGGAAGCTTGGCCTTCGCCTCACAGTGTACCAGGTTCTCCCGCTCCAGACGGTAGCGCACCAGATCTGCCACTGTGATCACCGTCAGCCCCCAGCGCTCGGCATGCTCCCGCAGTTCGGTCGTCCGCATCATGGTGCCGTCCTCCCGCATGATCTCACAGCAGAGACCGCACTCGGTCAGCCCGGCGATCTTCATCAGATCAACCGTCGCCTCCGTGTGCCCGGTCCGCTTGAGCACGCCGCCCTCCCGGGCCTGCAGAGGAAACATATGCCCGGGCCGCCGAAAATCCTCCGGCCGCGCATCCGGATCCACCACCTTCAGCGCCGTGTAGGAGCGCTCCGCTGCGGAAATGCCCGTCGTAGTATCCACATGATCGATGGATACCGTAAAGGCCGTCGAATGATTGTCCGTATTATTTTCCACCATCTGGGTCAGATGCAGCTTCTCGCAGAGTGCGCGGCTCATCGGCATACAGATCAGACCCTTGGCCTGGCTCGCCATAAAGTTCACATTTTCCTGCGTGGCGAACTGCCCCGCGCAGATCAGATCGCCCTCATTCTCCCGGTCCGGATCGTCAATGACGAGAATCAGCTTCCCGTCCTGCAGATCCCGCACCGCTTCCTCGATCGTTCCCATTTTCTTCATTGTCAACCTACCTCCTGACTCTGTCCTTCCCGCTTCACCGGTTCCGTCTGCAAATGTTCCATGTTCCACCCTGCCGCGGGTTCCCCGCTGCACATCACGCGGTCCCCGCTCAGAACCCGTTCTCCGCAAGAAATTCCAGCGTAATACAACTCTCTGCCGGCATCTTTGCAGCCGCCGGTGTCAACAGCTTCTCCACGTATTTCCCGATGCCGTCGCACTCCAGGTTCACTGTGCTTCCCACCCGCTGCTCCGGCAGATTTGTCTCCTGCCGGGTGTGCGGAATGATCGACACCTGGAAATCCCGGTCACTGACCGCAGCAACCGTCAAACTGATGCCATTGATTGCGATTGAGCCTTTCTCTACGATATAGCGCAGCAGCTCTGCTCCCGCCGCGATCGTATACCAGATGGCATTGTCATCCTCCCGGATCGCTGTGATTGTGCCCGTTCCGTCAATGTGACCGGCCACCATATGACCGCCGAAGCGGCCGTCCGCCGCCATCGCTCGTTCCAGATTCACCCGGGTTCCCGGACCTCCCTGCGCCAGACAGCTTCGCGCCAGCGTCTCCGGCATGACGTCGGCCCGGAAACCGCGCGGAGACAACGAGATCACCGTCAGGCAGATGCCATTAACCGCGATGCTGTCTCCCACTCTGGTTCCCTCGAGGACCTTCCGGCAGCGAATTTCCAGCACCGCCGACCGGGCGCCCCGCTGTACATGCTGAATCTCTCCGACTTCCTCTATAATTCCTGTAAACATAGTTCCTCCTCCGGCTCTTATTTCCGGACACGCCCCGTCATGCAAATGTCTTCTCCGAGCGTCAGCACCTCCCGATTCTCCAACGTCAGAGCCTCCGCCATCCGGGCGACGCCCTGCCCTTCGACCGGCGTCCGGGCTCCGGCGCCGCCCACAATCTTCGGCGCCACGTACGCGTACACCCGATCCACAAGTCCCTCCTGAAGAAGGGAGGCATTCAGCGTACCGCCGCCCTCCACGAGGACGCTGTCGATCTTCTCCTGCCCCAGAGTCTCCATGAGCCAGCTCAGATCGACCTGTCGGCCGGGGCTGTGCAGAATCCGTACCCCGGCAGCCTCCAGCGACCACGCCTTCTCCGCATCGCTCCCGGCCTCCTGCGCACAGACCACGATCAGAGGAAGATCTCCCGCCGTCCGCACCAGTTGAGAATCCAGCGGAATCCGCAGAGAAGAATCACAGACGATCCGCACCGGATCACGCCCTCCGGGAATCCGACAGTTCAGCAGCGGATCATCCGCCAGCACCGTGCCGATCCCTACCAGGATGCCCCGATAGTACCCCCGCAATCCATGAACATGACGGCGGGCTACCTCGCCGGTCACCCAGCGGGCGTCGCCGCTCTCACAGGCGATCTTCCCATCCAGCGTCATCGCATATTTCAGAACGACCAGCGGACGCCCTGTCTCTATATAATGAAAGAACACCTCATTCTGTGCCCGGCACTCCGCCTCCAGAATCCCCGTCTCCACCGGGATCCCATGTTCCCGCAGGATCGCGACGCCCTTCCCACCAACCAGCGGATTGGTATCCATCGCCCCGACAAAGACCCGCCCGATCTTCTTCTCCAGGATGATCTCCGTGCAGGGCGGCGTCTTGCCATAATGACAGCAGGGCTCCAGCGTCACATACAGATCGGCTCCCGCCGGGTCCTCCGTACAATGGGACAAAGCATTTCGCTCCGCATGATACTCTCCGTAGCGATGGTGGTAATCCTCGCTGATCACGCGGCCGTCCTTCACCACCACACAGCCCACCATGGGATTCGGGGAGGTGTGCCCCCGTCCCTGCGCCGCCAGCTCCAGCGCGCGCCGCATATATCGGATCCTCTCCTCCAACGTATTCCCTCCTAAACAAAAAGACCTCGAACACATCGTTCAGGGTCTCTGCTCTCCCGGGAATTATTCCCGTCTATGACAATCTGTCCATTCCCACGACCATTTCTGTCTCCGGCCACGGAAATCTTCTCATTGTCTTCTTCTCTCATCCAGACTTTACTGTCGGCTTCGGAATTGTCCACTGGACTCACCGAATCTGCGCATGCGCTCGCGGGCTGTACCGCCGGTAGGGAATTGCACCCCACCCCGAAGAATGTCACAGACACTATCCCACAGTCGCCACACTTTGTAAAGCACCTGAAAACAGGTTCTTCGGAATCTATGAGCCGCCCAAAAACAGGTTCTTCGGGATGATTTCGCGAAGAACCTTTCCTTCACGCGCAGGCGTTTCCCCGGCTCAGAATAAGACTCTCTGTCCGTGTGAATACTACTCTCCGTATGTTTTATTTTCGTATATCTCTGGTATTCTTACCTTGTCATATTTCGTCACTCTCAACGAAAGGAGGATCGCTTCCATGAACTATCCTTATCTCGGAAAACGCATTCGGGAAGAGAGAAAGAGCCTTCACATGTCACAGGCTCAGCTGGCAGAGGCTTCCGGCATCCAGACCTCCTACATCGGTCTTATTGAGCGTGGAAAACGAAATGCCTCCCTGCATACCATTATCCGGATCGCCAACGCCCTTCATGTCACGGTAGACTATCTTCTGCAGGATTATATCGAAGACACCGATGAGGCCTCCACCAAACGAATCCTTCAGCTTCTGCAGTCCCGCAGCAGCGAGGAGAAAGATATGATATGCCGTCTTCTGACCATTCTTGTGGACTATATGGACGGAACAAAGCCTCGACAATAAGAAATGCGTTTTCAGACAAGTCTTCGTTTTCCGGCCCCTGATCTCTTGTGATACTGCCAGATGCCGTGAAAAATGCCGTACGCCTGTCCGGGACGAAGTCCGAAATCAAAAAAGTCCTGGATTCCAGGACTTTTTGATACTGCCGGTGGCCGGACTCGAACCGGCACGGATCACTCCGCATGATTTTGAGTCATGTGCGTCTGCCAATTCCGCCACACCGGCAAAGCCATTCCCCATGTTTCCATGGGAAGCAGACATCATGCCGTGGTTTACCCACGCTGATTTATTCTATCATCTGATATTTTCCCTGTCAAGCATTCTCGCACCATCTTCGCCCATTTTTTTCAGCACCTGCAGCTGAAACACGCCGATTTTCTTCGAAAACCCTCTTGCATTTCTCCGGCGTCTATGGTAAAATCTCAGTTCGTGACATATCGAATCCTTGCTTCCCTGAGACGAGGGAGGCCAAGTGACCACAAGGAGGTAAACCATGAACAAGTACGAGTTAGCCATTGTTCTCAGTTCCAAGATTGAGGATGACGACAGAACGGCGGCCCTGGAGAAGGTGAAGAACTATATCACCACCTACGGCGGCACGGTGACCAACGTGGATGAGTGGGGCAAGAAGAAGCTGGCCTACGAGATCCAGAAGATGAAGGAAGGCTATTACTACTTCATCCAGTTTGAGGCGGAAGCCGATTGCCCGGCCCAGGTCGAACAGCACGTTCGCGTGATGGAACCCGTCATCCGTTTCCTGTGCGTAAAACCCGAAGCATAAGAAAAGAGGTATCGCATGAACAAAATCATTCTTATGGGAAGGCTGACCAGAGATCCGGAGATCCGCTATTCCAGCGGAGAGAACGCTCTGGCCATTGCACGGTTCAGCATCGCGGTCGATCGTCGTTTTCGGCGCGGCGGAGATCAGGCAGAAACCGATTTCTTCAACTGCACTGCTTTCGGCAAGCAGGCTGAATTCGTGGAGAAGTATCTGAAAAAGGGAACCAAGATCCTTCTGAGCGGCCGGGTCCAGAATGACAATTACACCAACCGGGAAGGACAGAAAGTTTACAGCGTACAGGTGATCGCGGAGGAAATCGAATTTGCCGAGAGCAAAAACGCCTCTGCGAACAACAGCAATACAGGCAATTATATGCCGGCCGGCAGACCCAGCCCGGCGAACGCGGTGGGCGATGGCTTCATGAACATCCCCGACGGTGTGGACGACGAGGAGCTTCCCTTTAACTAAGGGCGCCTCACATGAAAATTTGACAGGAGGGAATTACAATGGCTTATAATAAAGGCGAGAAATCCGATGGACCGAAGAGACGCAGCGGCGTGCGCAGGAGAAAGAAAGTCTGCGTGTTCTGCGGTGAGGAGAATGCGGTGATCGATTACAAGGATACCGCGAAACTGAGAAAGTATGTCTCCGAAAGAGGCAAGATCCTGCCCCGGAGAATCACCGGCACCTGTGCGAAGCACCAGAGAGCGCTGACCACGGCCATCAAGAGAGCCCGTCACGTGGCCCTGATGCCTTACGTAACAGACTAAGCGCCATCCGGCAAATCCGAGACAAACAGACGCCCTGTTTCCATTAGATGGAGGCAGGGCGTTTTTTATGAAGAAAAAACGCACACGATTCCTTCGTGTGCGTCTGCGTGGAGCATAGGGGGATCGAACCCCTGACCTCAAGATTGCGAACCTTGCGCTCTCCCAGCTGAGCTAATACCCCAAAGCACGTATATTCTACTCCTATTTCAAAAAAAAAGCAACCGTTTTTTTCGCGGATTTTCAAAAAAGTCTGGCGAAGAAAGTCGGCGAAATTGTGTTTACTTTTCAAGTTTTTACACATCCTTTACGCATTCCACAGAGACGCTTTCCTTTCATCCATTACAATAAGAAAGCCAATAACAGAAAGTAAAGAAGAAAGGACGAGTCATTTTGAATTATCTGGAACTCTGTGACAACAAAGAGGTACTCGCCTACCTGAAGAAAGGCGATGAATATCTGGGTGCGCTTGGCTACACGGATCACTCCGAGGCGCACTGTGCGCTGGTGGCCGAGCGGGCCGCCTATGTACTGAAAAAGCTGGAATACCCGGAGCATGACATTGAACTGGCCCGCATCGCCGGATTACTGCATGACATCGGCAACGCCATCAACCGCCATCACCACGCCGAATTCGGCGCCCTT
>JAJQCL010000151.1:0-8953 GCA_021202715.1 Lachnospiraceae bacterium | reverse complement strand
CCCTTCTGGCCAATGATCTCCTGAAAGAAACGGATCTGCCTCTGGCCGACCGCCTGACCGTGGTCTCCGCCATCGGCAATCACGATGAGTCCACCGGTGGCGCCACAGAGGCCATCTCCGCAGCACTGATCCTGGCAGATAAGAGCGATGTGCGGCGCAACCGCGTGCGGAACAAGGAACGGTCTGCTTTCGACATCCACGATCGGGTGAATTACGCGGTCACCAAGACAAAGCTGAAAGTGGATAAAGAGAAGAAAACCATCGCCCTGAACCTGCAGGTGGATGAGAGCATCTGCACGATGTATGAGTATTTCGATATTTTTCTGGGGCGGATGCTGCTCTGCCGCGGCGCCGCTGAGATTCTGGGAACCCGTTTCAAGCTGACCGCCAACGGCAGTAAAATTCTTTGATCCATAAAAAACGCTGCTCTGTTCGCCGGAACAAAACCACCGTTCCGGCGACATTTTGCGTGGCGGCATCGCATCTAATTGTTAATCAAATAACTAAATAGTGAAAAATATAACCGAATCTCGAAAAAACCTTGAAAAAACCATCCTGAGGGTCTAAAATGATGCCATAGTGAGCGTCAAAATCTTTGCCGTTTACTGTATGTTTGCATCGTCCGAACGCAACAGGCTTCTGTCAAAGTCCCGACAGCCGGACGGTATGCATCATGATAGAGATGAATAGAAACAAAGGAGGTGGGCGCTTGGAGGACTACACCAAATACAGGCTGAAAGACCGCGGCGAGCTGGCGTCCGTATTGTCAGATACGGATCACCTGTTCGTCGTCGCCTGCAATAAGTGCTTCAAGGAGTTTACGACGGAGGATGAGCCGGACGGCGCCGCGTTTGTAAAGATCGCGGAGGAAGAAGGGAAATCCGTCACTGGAAGCACCCGCGTGGATTTTCTGTGCAACAGGACACAGACGGCGCGGACACTGCAGGATATGATTCCTGAGGAGACAGAGAGCATCTTTGTCGTCTCCTGCGGCTTGGGAGTTCAGACGGTTGCCGATCTGGCCAGAGAAAAACAGCTTCCTGTCTTTGCGGCGGCAGATTCTCTGCAGGTTGCCGGATATCACAGCATGGCGCTGACAGAAAAGAAATGTGGCGCCTGTGCGCAGTGCTATCTGAATGTCACCGGCGGGCTCTGTCCCATCGTCGACTGTTCGAAGAGTCTGGTGAACGGGCAGTGCGGCGGCACAAAGAACGGCAAATGTGAGGTCGACCCGGAGAAGGACTGCGCCTGGGAGAAGATTTACCGCCGGTTAGAGAAGCAGGGACGGCTGGAGGAATTCCTGGGTCAGCCCGTGCAGCTGCGGGATTACTCAAAAGTCGATTTCGAATACGTGAATAAGTACGTCACCTCTCTTCGCCAGAGCCGCCTCGACGGCTATTACGGCGGCGTACATCCTCTGGAGCGCAAGGAAGCCACCGAGCATCTGCCTCTGCAGCCCTTCCCGGAGCCGGAGATCGTCGCGATCCCGCTGTCCATGCACGCGGGCGCACCGGCGAATCCGATCGTGGAAGTGGGCGACACCGTGAAGGCGGGCCAGAAGATCGGCGAATCGGCCGGTTTCATCAGCAGCCCGGTTCATTCAAGCGTCAGCGGCACTGTGATCGCCATCGAGACGCGGGGCCATGCGACACGGGGCACCTGCCCGGCCGTCGTCATCCGGTCGGACGGGAAGAACACGCTGGATGAGTCCGTGCAGCCGCGCGGTACGCTGGACGAACTGACGCCCGATGAGATCGTGGAGATCGTCAAGGAAGCCGGTATCGTCGGCATGGGCGGCGCGGGCTTTCCGACCTCCGTCAAGCTGAAGCCTGCCAAGCCGGTGGATACGATCCTGTTAAACGGCTGCGAGTGCGAACCGCTCCTGACCGCGGATCATCGCCTGATGCTGGAATACGCGGACGATGTGATCTTCGGCCTGCGCGCGATTCTGAAAACGGTCGGCGCCGGAAAAGGCGTGATTGTCATCGAAGACAATAAACCGGATGCCATCGAACTCATGAAAGCAAAGGCCGCAGACTATGACAACCTCGAAGTGCGGGCTGTGAAGACAAAATACCCGCAGGGCGCTGAGAAGATGCTGATCAAGCATATCCTCAAACGCCAGGTTCCGAGCGGCGGTCTCCCGGCGGATGTTGGCTGCGTCGTCAGCAATGTCAGCACCGCCAAAGCCATCTCCGACGCGATTCAAAAGGGAATGCCGCTGATCGAGCGCGCGGTGACCGTGACCGGCGAGCGTCTGAAGAAGCCGGGCAACTATATGGTAAAGATCGGTTCCAATACGAAGGATCTGGTGGATTTCTGCGGCGGTGTGGATACGGAAACGGATATTACATACAAGGCCGGCGGTCCCATGATGGGCTTCGTCCTCTCTGATCTGAACGTACCGATCATGAAGGGCTCCAACGGCATCATCGCCGTGGACACTGACCACACGGCGGAGCAGCCGTGCATCAAGTGCGGACGCTGTATGGATGTCTGCCCGATGGAACTGGCGCCTCTGTATTTTGCCAGATACGCGGACACGGAGAACTGGCAGGGCATGAAGGCCCGGCACGTCATGGACTGCGTGGAGTGCCGCTGCTGCGAGTACATTTGCTCCTCAAAGATTCCGCTGGTATCGAAGATCAAGGCCGGGAAAACCGCAGTAAGGGGGATGAAGTGATATGCTGATTACCGAAATAAAATCAAAAGAAGTCCTTCTTTCCCTGACGGAAGGAAAAAAAGTCTTTCTCATCAACTGCCACGGCTGCCGGGAAGTCTTCTTCCCGCTGGAGGAGGCCGAAGCGTTTCAGAAGGAACTGAAAGCCTCCGGGCAGATCACCGGAACCCTGACGACCGATTACATCTGCAACCCGGAAAATCTGCAGCTGCGCCTGAAATCACACGCAGAGGAAATCGATGCCGCTGACCTGGTTCTCGTCTTCTCCTGCGGCGTCGGCGTGCAGACGATCGCTTCCCTGATGGAGAGCAAAACCGTATGCGCGGGCTGTGATACCTGCCGTCTGCCTGGATTTCAGGGCGTGACTCCTCTGGAGTACGACTGCGGTCAGTGCGGCGAATGCTATCTCAACCTGACCGGCGGTATCTGCCCGATCACCGCCTGCTCCAAGAGTCTGGTGAACGGCCAGTGCGGCGGTTCCAAAGACGGAAAATGTGAGGTAAACCCTCAGATGGAATGCGGATGGGAGCGCATTTACCGGCGGCTCAAGGAGGTCGGACGTCTGGATGCATTGAAATGTCCGACGCAGATTCGCAATTTTGCAACCGGCGATGCCGTCGCAAAATAAGAAAACATACAGGCGTATTAAATATGAAAATCACAGATTTATTTGCTGAGGGGAAGTTCGTCGTCTCCGCCGAGGTCGGCCCGCCCAAGGGCTGCCACATCGAGTCTCTGCTGGAGGAGGCGAAGACCTGTCTGCGCGGCGTAGACGCCGTCAATGTCACCGATAACCAGTCTTCCGTCATGCGCATCGGCTCTCTGGCCGTCTGCAAGGCCCTGAAGGATGAGGGGCTGACCCCTATCTACCAGCTGACCTGCCGCGACCGGAACCGGATCGCACTGCAGTCGGATCTTCTGAGCGCCGCCATGTTCGGCATCGAGAATGTTCTTCTCCTGACCGGAGATCACACAAAGATGGGCGATCATCCGCAGGCAAAGCCGGTCTTCGATCTGGATTCCGTCTCCCTGCTTCACACCGTCTGCCAGCTGGAAGCGGGAACCGATCTCGGCGGCAATCCGCTGGTTGGCGAGCCGCCCGCCTTCGCCAAGGGCGCGGTCGTCTCCCCCTGCAGCGATTCTGTCGACGCGCAGCTTGCGAAGATGGAGCGAAAAGTGAACGCGGGCGCAGAATATTTCCAGACGCAGGCCGTGTTTGAACCGGAGAAATTCATCCGCTTCATGGAAAAGGCCAAACAGTTCGGCAAACCGGTTCAGCTGGACATCATCATCCCCAAGTCAGCCGGCATGGCAAAGTTTATGAATAACAACGTGGCCGGCATCCATGTCCCGCAGGAAATGATTGATGAGCTGCAGGCGGACAAGGAAAAGGCCAAAGCCGGCATCACCGGTGTGGAGATCGCGGCGCGCATCATCCGCGAATGCCGCCCCTACTGTCAGGGCGTCCACATCATGGCGCTCGGCTGGGAATCCAAGGTTCCGGCGCTGCTCGAGCAGGCGGGAATCTGAGAAGAGTGTCCCGATGACAGGATGATTCATCCGGCACATCGCCGAAATAACTCGCACCATTGGTGCGAGTTATTTTTTATCAAAAAGCCGATGTATAGATATCGACCCGGATCAGCTTTATTCCCTCGCCGCCGTAAATGAGCAGACAGCCTGATCCCCCACAACTCACTCCGCCCCGTATTCCCCGAATATCGCCTCCATCGGGGAGAACCGGTGCAATCCCGCCAGCGCATACAGCATGCTGAGCAGGACGACCACCACGTCAACAGCAGCGCCCGCCATGATCCATCTCCATGGATAGATAAGCTCCGTCCCGAAGAGCCGGGCGATGAGCCAGGCCGCCGCCAGGGCGAGCAGGATACCAGCCAAAAGAGCGCGCCCGCCGCAAAGCAGACACTCCGTCAGCACCATCCGGTGCAGCTGCCCTCTCTGCATTCCGAGACTTGTAAGAACCCCGAAATCCCGTCGACGCAGGGTCAGGTTCGCAGAAATGGTATGAAAAACATTGGCCACAGCAAACAGGGAGAGGAGCAGCATAAACCCGGCGGCACAGACTGTGCAGACTGCCTGAACTGTGCGGCTGCGATCGGCGCTTTCCGTGTTATCGTTGTATTCATAGCCGTTGGCATTCAGGTAGGCCCGGAGGGATGTCCGTCTGCCGGACGCGGCTGTCACACACAGGGTGGATGTCGCCGCCCCTTCACCCTCACCGAGCGCTGAGAGAGGCAGCACCAGTGTGCAGCCCAGACCGGCCGCGTCACCCGTGGAGACACCAAAAGGAACTTCTGAAACCCTCTCACCCAGCAAAAGCGTCGTCCGGCTCTGCATCTGCGTATAGCTGGCGGCGGAGGATATTTCCCCGGACTCCGGGTCTTTCAGATAATACGCGATGCCCTCCTCTGTCTGCCGGAGTACGAATTTCCACGTCTCTTCCGACGTACAGGCCGTCATCACAGTCTCCCCCTCTTCATTCAGGGAATAGAGGACCGAGGCAAATTCCTCCTCCGCTTCGAGACCGAAATCCGCCAGCCAGATCTCACCGCCTCCGGCGGGATAAAGCGAAATCTCCGTCGTATCTTCGTTAAAAGCAAAATAATTGTAGTACTGAAGCTCATACTCCCCGGACGCGTTCACCGCGTAGCCCGTCCCGGCATTACTGCAAATCAGGGCGGTGGGATTCTCCTCCTGAAAATACGGTTCCGGATCGATGCCCTGTTCCTCCAGATAGCTCCGAAACACCGCATCTTCAAGGAAACATAGACTGACCTCCACCGTGTTCTCCGTGCCGTACAGAGAATCATTCAGGGGATCGCCGTTCAGATTGTACGCGACCATTTCCTCAAAATATGTCCGGCCCTCCTCCGAGAGCGCCTCCTCCGGCAGCACGGTGAGATACCGCTGTACCTGTACATAGGCGGCCTGCGCCACCGTCGGTTGGCTGCGGAGAGTCCCCATATCGCCTTCCAGAATCTCGAAGTCATAGTCCTCCCCACCGACATAGTCTGTGACGGAGGCCTGGATCTGTCCGGCCAGAACCGCTGCACTGACAAAGACTGTCAGGCTCATCGCCAGGGCGACAACCACCGGCCGGTATTTTCCGCGGCTGACGTGATAGTATTTCCCCGCAAGCAGACCGGGCATTCCCAGGAAATGAGCCAGCCTCCGGCCTCCTTTTACCGTTTTGCAATCCGAGCGGTACAGATCATTCTGCCGGATCGCCTCCATCGGGGAGATGCGGGCGGCTCTCTGCGCGGGACGCAGGGAGGAAAACCAGACCGTGAGAGCCGCGATGCCCACCGCCGCTCCCAGCGCTGGAAGGTTTGGAACCGCATGGAAGGAAACGACCGGTTCCGTACCGGAGACAAGCTGCAGCAGCCAGTCGCCGCGCAGCCGGACGGCAAGAGCCACAATGCCATAGCCCAGAAGGACGCCCGGTATCGCTGCCAGACAGAGCGCCAGCCCTTCCGCACGGACAAGGCGGCGAATCTGCCGTCTTGTTGCGCCGATACCGACAAGCAGGCCGAGTTCTTTTGTCTGCTGTGTGACAGACAGCGCGAAGGAATTATGGATCAGCAGCGCGGAGCTGACGACAAGCAACAGGATCAGCACCGCGCAGACTCCAAGGATTCGGCTCCGCACATTCCCGGCGACTCTGATCCCATAGAGACTCAGAAGCGTTTCATTCTGCTCTGCCTCCTCGCCGTATTCCTCCGCCAGCGCGACAGCCGCCGCCGAAGAAGCCGTCTTTACGTAGGCATTGCATGCCGGTACCGGCATCTCTGCATCTGCCGCTTCTTCTCCTGATACATCGCCCCGGATCGAACTCTCGTCTGCCGTCTCCTCAGCCGCATTTCCCTCGCACGTCTCACCGTTCGCCACAGTGAACAGAGCAGATACACCGGCTTCATACAGATCATCATAGCTCTCATTTTCCACGATCCCGACGATCGTATAGGAAATGCCCTGAACTTCGACCTCCTCCCCCACCGAGTACGCCAGATCATAAAACTCCAGATTGCTGGCGCTCATCTCCGTCAGGAGAACCTCGCTGCTATTCTCCGGCATCCGCCCCTCTGTGAGAACCGGCGCAAAGCTCTCATAAAAGGCCTCGTCACCGGCCGCCACCGCAAGATACTGCTCCGACACCTGTCCCAGAGAATCGATCATATATTCGCCGTCAAGACAGCACAGTGTACCCAGCCGGGAAACGGCCTCATTTTCCTTCAGTTCTTCCAGAAGCTCTTCGCCCGCGGCTTCAAAAGAAACATAATAATCTCCTGTGCGAAATACGGCGCTCCGCACCATGTAGTCCCAGGCCGAGACACCCAGCGTAGCAACAGCCGCCAGCAGCGCAGCAGAAAGCGCAATCCCGAACACGGTGACAGCCGTCCGGGTACGGTTTCTCCGCAGTCTGAGAATCGCCAGCTTCCACAAAATCTTCATCGGATCACCTCATCTCGAATGATCCTGCCATCCTCCATGGTCAGAATGCGGTCTGCCTGCAGAGCCACGGACTCGTCGTGCGTAATGATCAGCATGGTCTGGTTGTATTCCCGGTTGGAGCACTTCAGCAGCTCCACGATTTCCTGACTGTTCCGGGAATCCAGATTCCCGGTGGGCTCATCGGCCAGGATCACCGCCGGAGCGTTCATGAGCGCCCGTCCGATTGAGACCCGCTGCTGCTGCCCTCCGGAGAGCTGACCGGGCAGATGCGTCTCCCGCGCCTTGAGCCCCAGTGTTTCCAGCAGATTCTCAAGGCGCTCCTCGTCCACACGCCGTCCGTCCAGCAGCGCCGGCAGGGTCATGTTCTCCCGGACGTTCAGCACCGGAATCAGATTGTAGAACTGATAGATCAGTCCCACCTGACGGCGGCGGAAGATTGCCAGCCGGTCGTCATTCTGAGCAAATACATCCTGTTCCTCGAGAAAAACCTGCCCCGCCGTCGGCCGATCCACGCCGCCCAAAAGATGCAGCAGGGTGCTTTTCCCGGAACCAGACGCCCCCACGACAGCAACCATCTGCCCTTTTTCCACCGAAAAGGACACATCATCCACCGCCCGCACCACATTCGGTTCCTCCCCATACCATCTGGACAGGTGCTCCGCACGCAAGATTACCATATCTCCGTCTCCCCTCCCATATTGTTGCGGTCCCCAATGTCATGAATCGGAACACCCACCGCAGGACGTACCCTGTGTAAGCGCTCCATTCATGACCTTTTGTCCCTTGTGTCATTATTTTACCAACTGTGAATGACGCTCCGGTGATTCTCCGATGAGAGAACTGTCATGTTCAGAAAATCTGCTTATAGAATTTCACGATAAAACGTGCTCCGTCCCGCGTATTTTCCGCCTGAATGGTCCCTCTCTGCTCAGAAATAATACGACGTGCCAGCGCCAGACCGATGCCGCAGCTTCCCTCCTGCGCGTCTTTTCCCCGATAAAAACGCTCAAACAGATGCGGAAGATCCTCCGGTGCAAACCCGGCGCCGGTATTTTCCACGATGATCTGTGTAAACAGCGGGTTTTCTTCCGCCCGCACGGTGATGACGCCGCCCTCCGGCGTGTGCTCGCTGGCATTTTTCAGGAGATTCCCAAGGGCCTCCGTCGTCCAGGACAGATCGCCCGTCAGGGCGGCTTCCCCGCAGTCCGCCGTCAGACGCTGTCCCCGAAGCTCGACAGAGACGGCGATCGGCTCCGCGGCCCGGCGAACCAGCTCGGAAACCGGGAAGCTCTTCTCTTCCATCTGTACCATATCGGCATCCAGCCGCGACAGCTTCAGAAGCGTCTCCACCAGCCAGTCCATGCGACGCAGCTGTCCGCGCAGCTCCGCCACATGCTGCTGACGCTGCGCTTCCGGCAATTCCGGGTCCGCAAGCAGAGAAAGAGACAGATTCATAGCCGTCATCGGCGTGCGAAGCTGATGCGAGATATCCGCCAGAGAATCTGCCAGATACGCCTTTTCCGCCTGCAGGCGATCGGCGGACTCTGTCAGCTTCAAAGCGAGCTTCTGAATCTGATTGGCGAGTATCGAAAGCTCTCCCTCCCGGTATTCCTCCATGGGAAGCATCTCACCGTCATGCAGAAGCCGCTCCAGGCGAAGCGTCAGGCTCTGAATTTCACGTCTTCTGCCGTGTTCCCGGAAGAACAAAATGCACAGCAAAACCAACTGAAATACCAGAAGAATCCCTAAGAATCCGACCATATTGCACCTCCCCCCCCCCGGCATTCCTCCATGCGATAG
>JAJQCL010000124.1:5153-10032 GCA_021202715.1 Lachnospiraceae bacterium | reverse complement strand
TTACCAGACGATCGGGATCGGCTGCTTTACACAGGGCGATGTGACGTACTGGGTGCAGATTTTCGGAAGCGATACGGCGGCCACGGTCTCGCAGCCTTCCGATGCAAAAAAAACAATGACCGTGGCTCTTTCGAGCGAGCTTCTGGCGGATTGCCTGTATCTGGAAACGGCGACAACAGTGAAAGTCGCAATCGGAAGTGATGTGACGTTTCAGGCGTATATAACGAATCCGATATGGTCCTATGACAGTGCGAAGCTGAACAACAGTAGTCTGACCTGGAGCGCGAATGCGAAGACCACGGTCAGTGCAAAGGGTGTGATGACCGCGAAGAAAACCGGAACAGCGAAGGTGACGGCTTCGACCTCTTCCGGGGATCTGAAAGCGTCGGCCACAGCGACCGTCGCCAAGGTGGTGAAGGACGCTCAATATAATGTGGGGAATTACTGCTATAAGGTCACCTCGTCGGCTTCCGGCAGCACGGCAGGCCAGGTCACACTGGTCTCGGTTGTTAACAAGACAGCGGCGGTCAAAATTCCTGCCACAGTGGAACTTGGTGGAAAGACGTACAAGGTGACCGCAGTGGGCAGCAGTGCCTTTAAGAAGAACACCAAGATGACCTCTCTTTCCGTCGGCAAGTATGTGAAGAAGATCGGCTCGAACGCTTTCTACGGCTGCACGAGCCTGAAGAAGGTAACAGGCTGTGCAAATCTGACCAGTGTGGGGAGTGGGGCATTCTCTGGCTGCACGAAGCTTGCTACCGTGAGCGGCTGCACCAAAGTGACTACGATTGGCAAGAAGGCCTTCTATAACTGCAAGAAGCTGACTCAGATCGGCAGTAAGACCTCTGTGATTACTCTGGCGAAGGTGAAGACCATCGGCGCGAGCGCCTTTTACGCCTGCAAGTCGGTGAAGAAGGTGAATCTCACTTCGACAGCATTGACCAGTATCGGTGAATCTGCGTTCCAGAGCTGCACGAAGCTGACCAGCTTCAGCAGCAGCTCGAAGAAATTGAACAGCATTGGCAAGAAGGCTTTTTATAAGGATGCAAAGCTCGCAACGATCACGCTGAAAACCTCGAAACTGACGAAATCGAATGTGAAGAGCAATGCTTTTAAGGGCATTAAGTCCACCTGCACCTTCAAGGTGCCGTCGGCAAAGGTCTCTTCCTATAAGGCAATCTTCAAGGCTCGGGGCGCTGGAAGCAAGATCAAGGTAAAGGCTGGCTGAGCGCAGGAAACATGAATGAGCTCGTCTGGATGTTTCGGCTCATGGCATGCAAGGCAATGCAGGAGGCAGACGATATGGAGAAGGACAGTCAGATGAAAAAGGGCATCTGCTACCTCATTGGCGCGGGGGACTTCGGGGACGGAACTCCGTCCCCGCGTCCGGAGGATCTGGTGATCGCCGGGGACGGCGGCTTTCGGCACTGTCAGGAGCGCGGCATCCGGGTCGATCTGACGGTGGGAGATTTCGATTCACTGGGATATCGCCCGGATCACCCTCATGTCCTTCAGCTCCCTGCGGAGAAGGACGACACGGATATGCGGGCGGCCCTGAATCTGGGGTGGGAGAGAGGGTACCGGGATTTCCGCCTCTACGGCGGCACCGGCGGCCGCATCTCCCACACGATGGCCAATATTCAGCTCCTGACTGAGCTGGCTGCCCGCGGTGGGCGGGGCGTCCTGGTGGGAGAGGATTCCTGGTACCGCGTCCTCCGGAATGACCGATGGGAGTTCGACGGCAGTGAGACCGGCTACCTCTCAGTATTCAGCCTCAGTGACCGCGCCGAGGGTGTCCGGGAGCAGGGATTAAAATATGAAGTGCAGGACGTGACCCTGACAAACGAATACCCCGTGGGCGTCAGCAATGAATTTACCGGGCGCACGGGGGTTGTCTCGGTTCGTGAGGGAACGCTTCTGTTGATTCGTGAAGGAAGATGAAACGTTGTTTTTATTGCAAAATGCCCCTGGTGTATTCCAGAGGGCATTTTTATAAAAACTGCACGGAGAGGATCTGTACTCACACCAGCTCCGCAATCCCGCTGACCCCCACAAAGATCTGTGAGATCTTAAACCAGGTGCTGTAATCGGTGACACCGGTGGCGGGGAGGCCGAAGACACTCTGAAATGCACGGACGGCGTTCTGTGTGGCGGAGCCATAGATGCCGTCGACGGTGATTGTGGGGATGGCCGGATAGGCGCCGGCGATGGTATTTAACTGCTCTTGGAGCTGCATGACCTTCTGCCCGGTGGAGCCGACGGTCAGGTCGGAGCCGGGCCATGAGTATGGGATGCCGGAGATCTCCTCCGCTGTGTTGATGTAAAGGGACTCTCCGTAATAATAGCGGAGAATCTGAATCGCTGAATAACCGCTCTCTGCCAGCGACTGAGAGCCCCACTGACTCAGCCAGTTGGGACAGCTGACCCGCCGCCCGTCGCAGTACTGAGTGAGGATGGGTTGTTTCACATTGGGGCGGGAGAGATAGGCGGTAAAGAGTTCGTCCACGATGTCGGAGATGGACTGGAAAATGTTCTGCCCGTAGGTCCATTTCTGATCGTAGGCCGTGGAAGAGGTGATCGTGAAATCGTATCCTTTATTTCGGTACCATTCTGTATAAACCCGATTGAGTGTAAAGGAGAGGATGACCAGGACATTGGCGCGGATGGCGGCGGTATTCCAGGTGGCGTATAGCTCCGAGCAGGCTACATTCTTTAATTAATCGCGGTAGGGGACGAATAAATCCTGCGCCGTGCGGTCGGAAGGGACGCCGTCGTGGACCACGATGGTCTCCGGGACGACAACCCGGCTGAGGACGATCTCTCCGCCCTCGGTCACTTCTTTAGTCTCCGGCTCGGCGATCTTGGCCGGGAAATCTCCATAAAGAGTATTGTCTGTGATGATAATGGGATCAAAGGGGTAGGGCGGCGAATCCAGAGGGTGCAGGGCGACGGTCTGTAGGGACTCTGTCTCTGCGAGAATCTCCAGACCGTCAATGGTGAGCGGTTCATAGCCTTCCGCTGTGACCGTGAGCTGATAGCGGGCATAAGGGCGGGACTCGCCCGGCTCCAGACTGTAGGAGACGGGAGGCGCCGGAAGACGGAGAGATTCTGTCTGGCCTGACAGGTCGGTGCTGATCTCCGCCAGCACGGCGGCAGAATCATTTCCTGCCGCCGCATCTCCGGGATCATCCCCTGTCAGAGTGCTTTCGGAATCCTCTTCCGGAGAAACCTGAATGTGGGCGCCGGCTACGGGCCGCTGGGAGAAAGCGGACAGTACATGTACTTTCAGCAGCCCAAAAGAAGATTCATTGTCCTGCTGCATGATGGAAATTTGTTCCATAGAACCTCCCAAATATGTATAAATATAAGCTATTATATGGAAACAGGTGAGAAATTATACATTGAAAAAGTGGAAGGGTCACAGAAAAACCGAAAAAATTGGATAAAAATGCATTCTGGTACTTGTAAAACAGCGAAACCTGTGGTAAAATCGCACCAATTTGGAAAGAAATAAGGCACCTACCCATGGCGGGGGCCTGCGCACGGCAGCGTGATGCGGCGCGCGGGTTTTCGCAGCGGAGAGTATGGGACAGAGGAGGAATCAGAATGAAAGCATTTCTAATTCTGGCAAACGGGATGGTCTTTACCGGCGAGAGCATCGGTTCGACCGAGGAGGTTGTCAGCGAGATCGTGTTTAATACGTCCATGACGGGTTATCTCGAAGTGCTGACGGATCCGTCCTATGCGGGACAGTCTGTGGTGATGACGTACCCGTTGATTGGCAATTATGGAATTTGCAGAGAAGATATGGAATCTCGAAGAGCCTGGCCGGAGGGTTTTATTGTTCGTGAATGTGCACGGAAGCCCAGTAATTTCCGCAGCGAAGCCAGTCTTCGGGATTTTTTACTGGAGCAGGGCGTTACAGGCATCTGCGGCCTTGATACCCGTGCTCTGACGAAGATCCTCCGCGAAGTCGGAACCATGAATGGGATGATCACGACCAATGCCGATTTTTCCCTGGAAGAGGTTTTGCCGCGTATCCGCGCCTACGATCAGGGCCGGGTGGTGGATCGCACGACCTGTCCTACGCCCTCCGTGCTTCCCGGCGACGGCTACCGGGTGGCGATGATGGATTTCGGTGCGAAGGGGAACATTGCCCGCTCTCTGAACGAACGGGGCTGCGAGGTGACGATCTATCCCGCCTTTACGAAAGCGGAGACGATTCTTGACGCGAAGCCGGACGGCATCATGCTGAGCAACGGCCCCGGAGATCCCAAGAACTGCGGGGAGATCATCGAGGAACTGAAGATTCTTTACCAGTCGGGGATTCCGATCTTTGCGATTTGTCTGGGACATCAGCTGATGGCGCTGGCCAATGGCGGCGACACGAAGAAGATGCATTTCGGTCATCGCGGCGGAAATCATCCGGTGAAGGATCTGCGGACCGGCCGCTGCTATATCACTTCCCAGAACCATGGCTACATGGTGCTGCCGGAGACCATGGACAAGACCGTGGCGGTGCCCTCCTTCCGCAATGTGAACGACGGCACCAACGAGGGCTATGAATACCTGCAGAAGCCGGTGTATACGGTGCAGTTCCACCCTGAGGCCTGCCCCGGCCCCCACGATACGAATTTCCTGTTTGACCGTTTTCTGGCAATGATGGGAGGAGAGAAAAATGCCTAAGAATCCGAAGATTAAAAAAGTTCTGGTCATCGGCTCCGGCCCGATCGTCATCGGACAGGCGGCGGAATTTGATTATGCGGGCACGCAGGCCTGCCGGGCTCTGAAGGAGGAAGGGATCGTCGTGGTCCTGGTGAACTCCAACCCGGCCACCATCATGACTGATAAAGACATTGCGGATATGGTGTACATCGAG
>JAJQCL010000124.1:0-5143 GCA_021202715.1 Lachnospiraceae bacterium | reverse complement strand
CGCTGACGGTTCCCGCGGTGGAGAAGATCATCGAGATCGAGCATCCGGATAGCATTCTGCCCACGCTGGGCGGCCAGGCGGCGCTGAATCTGGCCATGTAGCTGGATGAGAGCGGCTTCCTGGCGGAGCATCATGTACGCCTGATTGGTACGACGCCTCTGACGATCAAGAAGGCGGAGGATCGTCTGGAATTCAAGTCCACGATGGAGAAGATTCACGAACCGGTCGCAGCTTCCCAGGTGGTGACGAATGTGGAGGATGGAATCGCTTTCACCGAGACCATCGGTTATCCGGTGGTGCTGCGTCCGGCCTATACGCTCGGCGGCAGCGGCGGCGGCATTGCTCACAATCAGGAAGAACTGGAGACGATCCTGGAAAATGGCCTTCGCCTCAGCCGTGTGGGGCAGGTGCTCGTAGAGCGCTGCATCGCGGGCTGGAAGGAAATCGAGTACGAGGTGATGCGCGACGGCGCCGGCAACTGCATTACTGTCTGTAATATGGAGAATTTTGACCCGGTGGGCGTGCACACCGGTGACAGCATCGTCGTGGCTCCGACCCAGACCCTCAGTGATAAGGATCATCAGATGCTGCGTACCTCGGCGCTGAACATCATCACCGAGCTGGGTATCACCGGCGGCTGCAACGTGCAGTACGCGCTGAAGCCGGACAGCTTCGAGTATTGCGTCATCGAGGTCAATCCCCGTGTGAGCCGTTCTTCGGCGCTGGCCTCCAAGGCCACCGGTTATCCGATCGCCAAGGTAGCGGCCAAGATCGCCCTGGGCTATACGCTGGATGAAATCAAAAATGCCGTGACTGGCAAGACCTACGCCATGTTTGAGCCGACGCTGGACTACTGCGTGGTGAAGATCCCCAAGTGGCCTTTTGATAAATTTATCTATGCCAAGAAGACGCTGACAACGCAGATGAAGGCCACCGGCGAGGTCATGAGTATCTGCACAAATTTCGAGGGCGCACTGATGAAGGCCATCCGTTCGCTGGAGCAGAATATTTACGGGCTGCAGCGGAAGGAATATGAGGATGTGCCGGGCGGTGATCTGCGCAAGCTGCTGCTGCAGGTGGACAGCCGCCGGGTCTTTGTCATTGCCGAGGCGCTGCGCCGGGGCATTACGCTGGAGGAGATTCGCGAGGAGACGCAGATCGACCCTTGGTTCCTGGATAAGATCGCCCATCTGGTGGAGGTGGAGCAGAAGCTGCGCCGCGATTATCTGAATCCGGAGGTGCTGCGGGAGGCCAAACGGCTGGAATTCCCGGATAAATGCATTTCCAATCTGACGGGTCTGCCGGAGAAGGATGTCTATCAAATGCGCATTGACAACGGCATCACAGCTTCCTATAAGACGGTGGATACCTGTGCGGCCGAGTTTGATGCGGAAACGCCGTATTACTATTCCTGCTACGACGGGGAGAGTGAGGTAGAGGTTAACGAGGACCGCAAGAAGGTCATGGTGCTGGGTTCCGGCCCCATCCGTATCGGCCAGGGCATCGAGTTCGATTACTGCTCGGTCCACAGTGTCTGGGCGCTGGCGGCACAGGGCTATGAGACAATCATTGTCAATAACAATCCGGAGACCGTGAGTACGGATTTCGATATCGCTGACAAGCTGTATTTTGAACCGCTGACCGCGGAGGATGTGCGCAGCATTGTGGAACTGGAGCATCCGGACGGCGCGGTGGTGCAGTTCGGCGGCCAGACGGCCATCAAGCTCACGAAAGACCTGATGGAAATGGGTGTGCCGATTCTCGGTACGCAGGCGAAGGATGTGGATGCCGCTGAGGACCGGGAGCTCTTCGATGAGATCCTGGAGGAGTGCCATATCCCGCGTCCCGCCGGCCGGACCGTTTTTACGGTTAATGAAGCGGTGAAGGCCGCGCACGAGCTGGGTTATCCGGTACTGGTCCGTCCTTCCTATGTGCTGGGCGGTCAGGGCATGCATATCGCTGTTTCTGATGCGGATATCACTCAGTACATTAACGAGATCAATACGACCTTTCAGGAACATCCGATTCTGGTGGATAAATATCTGATGGGCAAGGAAGTGGAGGTGGACGCCGTCTGCGACGGCACCAACATCCTGATTCCGGGAATTATGGAGCACATCGAGCGCGCCGGGATCCACTCCGGCGACAGTATTTCCGTGTATCCCAGCAACACGCTGCGTCCGTCAGTGCAGGATACCATCGTCAATTATTCGGCCAAGCTGGCGAAAGCGCTTCATGTAGTCGGACTGATCAATATTCAGTTCATCGTTTACCACGATGAGGTGTATGTGATCGAGGTCAATCCCCGGTCCAGCCGGACGGTGCCCTATATCAGCAAGGTGACAGGCATTCCGATCGTCAAGCTGGCCTCGAGGGTGATCACCGGAGCCAAGATCCGCGATCTGGGCTACGAGCCCGGCCTGCAGCCCTCCTCGCCGTATATTGCGGTGAAGATGCCGGTCTTCTCCTTCGAGAAGCTGCGCGGGGCGGATATCGGTCTGGGCCCGGAGATGAAGTCGACCGGCGAGGTGCTGGGCATTGCGACGACCTTTGAGGAGGCTCTGCACAAGGCCTTCCTGGGAGCAGGCGTCTTCCTTCCGAATAAAAAAGAAATGCTGATCACTGTGCGGGATGCGGATAAAGAAGAGATTCTTCCTTTGGCGAAGAGATACGAGGAGCTGGGCTATAAGATCTACGCCACACCGGGAACCGCCGATGCGCTGACACGTTACGGCGTGCAGGTGACCCGGGTGAACCGCTTCCATGAGGCAAGCCCGAACGTGGCGGATCTGTTGTATGAGCATCGTCTGGATCTGGTGATCGATACGCCCACCCGCGGTTCCGAGAAGAACCGGGACGGCTTCCTGATCCGCCGAATCGCGATCGAGACTGGCGTTCATGTCTTCACAGCCCTCGATACGGCCGGAGCGCTGGCCACGGCGCTGGAAACGGCCGATGATAAGCCGATGACCATGATCAATATTGCGACCATTTGAGGATTTCGAGAGCGCATTGCGCGAAGAAATCCGTGGTATCATCTATTTCATGACATTTTTCCGAGGGGAGCTGCAAAAGCTCCCCTTTTTATAGAAACTTTATTTGAAAGCGTTCAGGGAATCGTGTATACTGTTGTTTTGTGGAGGAACAGACATGAATCAAAAGAATCCGGGGCCGAACTGGGTGTGGCGCGTCGTCTATCCGATTCTGGTCTATATGGGAATTTACTATCTGATCAGTATTCTGGCATCTGTCATCGGTATGACGGCGAGCGTTGTGGAGCTCGAGCAGGCGGGCGGCGGAGGTCTGGACTATTACACGATCCTTGAGCGGACGATCGAATGGATTTCTCAGTACAGCTATGAGGTCACCACGGTGAGCAACCTGGCAACACTGCCGGTTGTTTTGCTCTTCCTGCGCTCGGATCGCAGGCGGGGCGGAGAGCAGTACCGTCCGTATGACCGCGTGAATATCGGTTATTATGTGCCGGTACTGGTGTTGGGGGCCTGCGCCTGCCTGGCCGTCAACGGGATGATGTACATCAGCGGCGTCATGTCCGCGTACTCGGAGACGCTGGAAGAGGTCTCTTCGCAGCTTTATCAGGGACAGCTCCTTGTGGAAATGCTGGGGATCGGGATTCTTTCTCCCATTGTGGAAGAGATGGTGTTCCGTGGTCTCTGCATGAAGCGGCTGCAAAATGGCGTCGGTTCGACCGCATCGATCTTTCTCGCGGCACTTTTCTTCGCGCTGTATCACGGAAATGTTCTGCAGATGATCTATGCGTTCATCCTGGGACTGATCTTCGGCTATGTGTATGAGAGATTTCACAGCCTGGCGGCTCCCATCCTGGCCCATTGCGGCGCGAACATCCTCTCCGTGCTGGGATCGGAGACGAACCTGATTGACGGTTTCTTCGCCAGTGATACCGCGCTCTTCGTGGGAACAGCCGTCTGCTGTCTGGTGATGCTGGGATGCTTCTATCTGATCCATTACCAGGTCAATCCGGCCCCGCTTCATAGAGAAGAGGAATCCTCCGCGCAAGACAACGGACGCTGAATTCGGTCACCTGCAGCGTGACTTCCCCATCCGTATGGAAGGGGAGAGGCGTGCTGGAGCGGACATGCGCCTCACGGCAGGAAACAACCCGGGTATTTGGCAGGAAACTGTGTTTGCCGCTCAGGAGACAGGCTGCCAGTGTCAGGGTGAAGGTCAGCCGGTTTTTGGCTGTGACCAGACACAGATCCAGTTTTCCGTCCCGGGCGCTGGCCCGGGGGGCGAAGGGGAAGCCGCCGCCTTCGCAGGGGAGGTTGTGGAAGGAGAGAAAGGCGACATTCTCATAGATTTCAGGTTTACCGCGATCCAGGGTCAGCTCGATGCTGGCCCTTTGATAACGGAAAATCTGCCGGATTCCCAGAATCAGATAGGCCGCCTTGCCCAGATGGAGGCGGTTGCAGAGCATTTTCAGAGGACTGGTGTTGATGGCGTGACAGACCCCGGCATCGTAGCCCATGCCGCAGCTCACCAGAAAACGACGGGGCTTCGGCTCCCGACCGGTTGGCCTGACCGGAGAACCCTGCCGGTTCAGGATGCGAATCTCACCGCAGTCCAGGTCGCAGGGCGTTAAATGCCCGGCATTTCGGAGGAGAGAGAGCAGGGAGGACATGCTTCGTTTCATGCGGAGCCCCCGGGCGAAATCATTCCCCGAGCCGGTGGGCAGGAGGAGCAGCGTGGGAACCTGCTCCGGCGGGAAGCCGTTGACGGTGTCGTTAAGGCTTCCGTCGCCGCCGATGAGGAGAAGCAGATCTTCTTCATGCAGATCCAGAGAGGCCGCCAGTGTGCGGGCATGGTTCTTGCCGCCTGTCGTGTGCAGACAATAGGGAATCGAGGCGCTCTGGAGGCGGCGGCAGAATTCCGCCGTCGTGAGGGCGCCATGGCCGGAGTAGGGATTTGCGATGATGTGAAGCATAGGTTTCTCCTTGTACTGTTGCGCTTCCCTGAGGCAGAGCGTGAAAAGCCTGAGAGAATGCGCGCCGCAGGCGTTCCATTTCTGACCCTTTTCGTGTTCGTGTCCTCTATTGTATCATAACTTGAAAAATTGTACCAGATCTTAAAAAAAGTGCTTGACTTTTTAGCCACGGGTGGATAT
>JAJQCL010000139.1 GCA_021202715.1 Lachnospiraceae bacterium | reverse complement strand
GATCATGACCATGGGACTATGCCGTCTGGGCTATTACGGGGAGCTGCAGGAACAGATCCTCAGGAAGCAGGGCTACGACTTTGATTTCGTCAATTTCTCTGAGTACTCCACAGGCAAGCCCAGGGACTATCTGAAAGCGCTGCGGCAAATCGACCCGAAGCTGTCTCTGTCGAAGATGACCCTCTCCCTGACCGAAGCGCTGCGGATGGTCGCGCATCTTGATGAAATCGAGGAACTATATTACAGGAACTGTGGTTTCGAGGTTCATCCCGGGGACTATCGAAAGGCCCGCGACCGTTTCCACATGTCCATGCAGCTGGCCGCCAGCTCGCACGACATCGAAGAAGGATACAAAACCGTCAAACGCGAGATGACCGCCATCCCCCTGAAGAAAACGGATCACCGCATCCGGGTAGGCATCGTCGGCGAATATTATACGGTGATGGATTCCTTCTCCAACCTGAATCTGGAGCAGAAGCTGGCCGACATGGGGGTCGAGGTACACCGCTGGATGAATGTGAGCAACCGCAACCTGCATTATCACGAAAAGAATCTGCGCGTTCAGATCGAGGACTACTGTGAATACGATATGGGTCCTACTTCCACCGCCAACATCTGGTCGGCCAAATATTATGCGTCCCACGGATTTGACGGGATCGTCCATGTAAAATCCACCGGCTGCACACCGGAAACCGATATCGAGCCGGTCCTGCGGCGCATTGGGGCGGAATACAAGGTTCCCATCCTCTACCTGACCTACGACACACAGACCAGCGACACCGGCCTCGACACACGGCTGGAAGCATTTTACGACATGTTATGACACAAGGGTCAAAAAGTCAGGAATTGAATGCTTGTAGTGTCATAACAAATTTAAGGAAAGAAGGTTTTTTCATGAAGGAAGAAGCATATCTGGGGATTGACATCGGCTCGATCTCCACGAAGGGCGTGATTCTCGACGCCAACCGCCGGATTCTCTCCAGCGCCTATATCTGGACCGAAGGAGATCCCATCGGCGCGGTCCGGCGGCTTCTGACGCTCCTGGAGGAGCCGTTTGATAAAGAACGCTACCAGATCGTCGCAACCGGCACCACCGGCAGCGCCCGACGGCTGGTGGGAACCATTGTCGGCGCCACGATCGTAAAAAATGAGATCACAGCCCATGCGGTGGGCACCACGTCACTTTATCCAGATGTCCGCACCATCCTGGAAATCGGCGGGCAGGATTCCAAGATTATCCTGGTGGAGAACGGCGTCGCCGTGGATTACGCGATGAATACACTGTGCGCCGCCGGAACCGGCGCTTTCCTCTCCAGCCAGGCCCGGCGGCTGGGCGTCGAAGTCGAAGACTTCGGCGAGATCGCCCTGACCTCCAAACACCCGACGCAGATCGCCGCCCGCTGCACCGTTTTCGCCGAATACGATCTGGTTCACAAGATCCAGATGGGTCACCCGAAAGAAGATATCATCGCGGGCCTCTGTCGGGCTGTGGTCTCCAACTACCTGAATAACGTGGGAAAGGGAAAAAAGATTCTCTCCCCGGTCGTCTTTCAGGGCGGCGTCAGCAAGAATATCGGCGTCGTAGACGCATTCGAAAAAGAACTGGGCTGCCCGGTGATCGTTGATGAAAACGGTCACCTGATGGGAGCTATGGGCATCGCCATCCTCGCGGCCCGCAGCAGCGCCCGGCAGGAGTTCGACTTTTCCGTGGAAAATATGGAATTCCGCACCCGGGAAGTAAACTGCGGCCGATGCCCCAACAACTGTGAGATCGTCTGCGTCTATCAGGGTGAGACGCTCATCGACTCCTGGGGGAACCGCTGTGACAAGGGCGCGCTGCGCCAGAAAACCCCGGCAGAAAAACGCGGGGCATAATATCTCCGCCTGATTCATCCATCAAACGAACCCTCATCCATCTGACTCCCACGCATCCGCGCGGGAGTTTTCAGTAACAGTCGAACGTACATTGAGCCGGATGCCCCTCATACAATCGCATACAAAAACGGGCTATCCTTTCCAGATAACCCGTCTTTCTATGATGGGGCCGAAGGGGCTCGAACCCTTGACCTCTCGCGTGTGAGGCGAACGCTCATCCCAGCTGAGCTACGACCCCGTCTCTGGCTTTTCGCAAGCCACTTGTTTATTATAGCATGCTTTTTCAGAAAAGCAAGCAGTTTTTTCGCAGACAGAGAAACTTTTCGTGCCGTTTTTTGTCGTCTTTTCTAGCTCTTTCCGGGTTTATTTTCCGGCGGAAGAAACCACAGATTTCCGGCTCAGACCCCCGGGTCGATCTGCAGATCATTTCCATCTGCCGCGGACGTCGCCAGACGATCACAGCGCTCATTTTCCGGGTGACCGGCATGCCCCTTCACCCAGTGGAACGTCACCCGATGGGGCGCCCGGGCTGCCAGAAGCCGCTGCCAGAGATCAATGTTCTTCACCTCATTGGGCTTTCCCCGCCGCCAGTCCGCCCGCTGCCAGCCATCGATCCAGTGCTTCTCGAAAGCATTGACCAGATAGGAAGAATCCGAATAGAGATCCACCTGACAGGGCCGGTTCAGAGCCTCCAGCGCCGCAATGGCCGCCATCAGCTCCATGCGGTTGTTGGTCGTGCGCACATAACCGCCGGAAATCTCTTTCTCATGCAGATTCCCTTTCGGATCGGTATACTGAAGCACCGCGCCATAACCGCCGGGGCCGTCGGGATTCCCCCGGGCGGCCCCGTCTGTGAAAATCTTTACATACATATTTACTCCGCAACCTCCAGAGCGATCTCCATCATCTCCCGGAAGCTGGTCTGCCGCTCCTCGGCGGAAACCTCTTCGCCGGTATAGAGGTGGTCAGAAATCGTGAAGATCCCCAGCGCCTTCCGTCCGCAGCGGGCCGCGTTCATATAAAGCGCGGCTGATTCCATCTCCGTGCAGGTCACGCCCATCTTCTTCCAGGCATCACTGGCTGTGCTGTCGTCATTATAGAACGTATCGGAGGAAAGCACATTCCCCACAACCGTATGGATGCCCAACCGTTCCGCCACTTCCACAGCCCGGCGCAGCAGACCGAAGTCAGCGATCGGGGCAAAGGTCCCCGGCAGCCGGTACTGCGCGGCAAAGTTCGAGTTGGTGCAGGCGCCCATACCGATCACTACGTCCCGCACCTTCACATTGTCGCCGATCCCTCCGGCAGACCCGATACGGATGATATTTTCCACATCATAAAAATGATACAGCTCATAAGAATAAATGCCGATGGAAGGAATGCCCATGCCGCTTCCCATGACAGAGACTCTCTTTCCTTTATAGGTTCCCGTGAAGCCAAGCATATTGCGGACGGTGTTAAAGCAGGTCACATCGCTCAGATACGTGTCAGCGATGAATTTCGCCCGCAGCGGATCGCCGGGCATGAGAACGGTCTTTGCAATGTCGCCAGGGTTGGCAGCGTTATGTGGTGTCGCCATAAAATCTCCTCCTGTTCGTGGCCGGATCGGCCGTGGCGGGATCTCTGCATGGATCCCTTTTCGAATCTTTCAGTCTTTATGATACCGTTCCCACCCGGATTTGTAAAGGCGAAAGGCGGTTTTTCAGAGAAAAACCACCCTCCACTGCCAGGATTTTCAGGCTTCCGGCATCCGCTCCGGGTGCTCATTCCGATTCGCTGTCCGCACCGACAGCAGGAAGAACAGCAGCCCCACCGGAAACATCAGCGAAAGCACACCGACACCGAGGTTCTGAGAACCCGTCAGCTGCGTCACCAGACCTACCAGCAGCGTCCCTGTAAAAGAGGCTCCCTTTCCGAAAATATCATAGATGCCGAAATACTCCCCCGATTTTTCCTGAGGAATGATCTTTGCGAAGTAAGAACGTGCAAGGGACTGGATGCTCCCCTGAAAGAGTCCGACCACGACCGCCAGGATCCAGAACTGGTACAGATGCGTCATAAAGGCCGCGTATACCGTGACTGCAAAATACGCCAGAATGCAGACAGAGATCAGCTTCTCCGCCGCGATCCGCCGCGACAGTCTGCCGAACAGCAGCGCCGAGGGAAAGGCCACGATCTGCGTGACCAGCAGCGCCGCCAGCAGCCCTACGGTATCCAGTCCCAGAGAGGTTCCGTAGGAGATCGTATAAACACCATCGATGAAGAAGAAAAAGGCGACCAGGAACCACAGCGCCTTGCGGTTGGCGCCAAGCTCGTGGAACACGCCGCCCAGATTGCGGAATCCTTCCCTCGCCGGATGTTCCCCGACCTCAACATAATGTGTCTGTCTGTAAGATTTCCACAGAGGAACCGACCAGCCCAGCCACCAGAGCGCTGTGATCGCGCAGCCGAGCACCGAAGCCGCCACCAGAGGGAGAAGCCCCAGCATGGCGTACAGCACATAGACAATCACCGTGGCGACAAAGGGAATACAGCTCCCGATATATCCCCAGGCGTAGCCCTTCGCCGACACCTCATCCATCCGCTCCTCTGTCGTGATATCGCACAACATGGAATCATAGAGCACCAGACTCAGCTGATACGCTGTTTTGGCAAGGACAAAAACCAGGAGGAACCAGATCCAGTGTACGGCAAAGCCCAGCAGCACACAGGAAATTGTTCCCACCAGCACGCTGCCGAGGAAGAATTTCCCCTTGGCCCCGCGCAGATCCGACAGAGAGCCGAGCGTCGGCCCCAGGATCGCCACCAGAACGGTCACAACACTGGATGCGTAAGCCCAATAGGCCAGATACGTGGTCTCAGAGATTCCGGCATTTCCGGCCAATGTGTGAAAGAAAATCGGCAGAAGAGTGGCCGCGAGCATGGTAAAGGCGGAATTTCCCACATCATACCAGATCCATTTCCGTTCAAGCGTCGTCGTCTCAGACTTCATAACTCTTCTCCTCCTCTTTCGTCAGCACCGGGACCTCCTGCCAGTCCTCACCCGGGCCAAAGGTCTCCTCGAATCCCTTCGGGAACGCACCGCCCAGCAGGAAGTTCTCATACCCGGCCATCTGTCCCGGAAGCCCCTCCAGTGCTTTTTGCATCAGTTTTTCCAGCCGCAGGTTGCTGTCTTCACACCCCGGCAGAGGATGGCGGGCCATCAGATTCCCGTGCAGGTCGGCATAGCGTCCGCTGAGCCGAAGCGCCGCGCTCACCAGAGGATACCGCCAGGTGCGCCCGCTGAGAAGATTGCAGTAGAATTTCATGGAGCGCAGCGCCCGCCTGACCTGTGCCTCCGTCGTTTCCGGGAAGAAAGCAGCGATCACAGCCGCGTTCTGCCGGGAAGGAATGATATGCGCGGTCAGGCCTGTAGGAGAAATCTGAAGCCCGTCTCTCTGCAGCAGATACCGGTCGAATTCATTCTCGATCTCCGTATGCGTCCGGTCAGAGACCGTAAGTTTCTTCTCGATGTATCCGTGGCAGGCTCGGTCCAGCGCGTAATGACAGAGAAAACCGGCCAGATAGGCCCAGGCCGCCTCCGGCTTCGGCGCAGCCAGGAAAACCTCGCGCGCCGGATAGAAGAAGTCTCGGGCCGGTTCCTCGTGCATGGCAAAGCCTGTCCGGCTGATCGGATTGCGCTTTAACGGCTGATAATAAAACAGGATGTCCGGACCGTGAAGACCGATCTCATACAGCGGCCTGTACTCCTGCACCGCTGCTGCCGTCCGCTCCGGCAGCAGCAGCATCGCCTGTCTTCCAAAATACAAATGTGCATACGTAGATGGCATCGTTCACCTCATCATTTCCATACCGCAGAAAAAACACGTCCTGCCGTATCTGTGTATCTTTATTATCCTCTTTCCATGTAAATTTAAAAACCAGCAACTGGTAAAATGCCGGTAAACGAAAGAACGCGCCTCCATCCGGAAAGCGCGCCCATCCCATACAAATCAGAGAATGATGCAGATCATATTTCCGCTGCCCGTATTGACGATCTTCTGCAAGGCCCCCTGCAGCTTCAGCTGGGTATCGTCGCTCATGTGCTCTGTCTTGGCACGAATGCCGTCGCTCACGATCTGTCCGATGGACTTGCCGAAAATATTTGTCTCCCAAACGCCGTCCTCGGTCAGATTCTTCTGATCGTTTATGTACTGAACCAGATCCCGGGCCTGTTCCTCGCTCCCCACCAGCGGAGCGATCTCCGTCTGGATCACGGCCTGAATCATATGAATGGAAGGAGCGTCAGCCAGCATACGCACCCCGTACCGGCCGCCATGCCGGACAATCTCCGGATCCTTGAGATGGATTTCCGATCTCTCGGGAATGACCACGCTGTAACCCTTGCCCCGGACCTGCGCGAGCGCATCCCGCACCTTTCCGTATTCCTCCCGCTGTCCGGCAAATTCATGCAGCAGACGGATCAGCTGCGTCGGCCCGTCGATTGGAAGACCGGCATACTCGCTGAGGACACGGAAATAACTCTCCTCCGTCATTTCCACCTGATAGGAGACATCGCCCGAGGCCAGGTTCATGTCCCGGGAGAGGCAGCTCTCCATCTCCTCCCAGGCCTCCAGAGGTTCTCTCCGGACATCCTTCATCGTGCGAACTGCCGTCAGGCTCTCCCGAATCCGCTCCAGGAGCGCCCGTTTCACCGGATGGCTCACCGGCAGAATTTCCAGCCAGCGGGGCAGATGAAACCGCAGAGAGGTGACCGGGAATTCCAGAAGCACCGCCCGGAGAATCCCGTTGATGTCTTCGGCCGTGAGCTGCTCACAGTTCACCGGCCTCACCTGCACGCCGTACCGTTCACCCAGCTCTGCAGCCATCCGCCGGGTCTCCTCGGCCCGCGGATGCACGGAGTTCAGAAGGATCAGGAATGGACGGCCAATTTCCCGGCACTCCTTCACGGCCGTCTCCTCGGCCAGACGATAGTCTTCTCTCTGCAAATCACTGATCGTTCCGTCGGTCGTCACCAGGATACCGATGGTGGCATGCTCCCGGATGACCTTGCGGGTCCCCAGCTCGGCCGCCCGGGTAAAGGGAATCTCATAATCGAACCAGGGCGTCTTCACCATCCGCTCACGCCCGTCCTCCTCATAGCCGACCGCCCCCGGCACCAGAAAACCCACACAGTCGATCAGACGCACCTTCACCGCAAGCTCCGGAGACGGGCACAGTGTGGCAGCCTCACGGGGGACAAACTTCGGCTCCGTCGTCATGATCGTCTTCCCGGCCGCACTCTGAGGCAGCTCATCCCGGGCAATCCGCCGCTCCCCCTCATCCTCCATATCCGGAAGCACGACCTCTTCCATGAAACGCTTGATGAAAGTGGACTTCCCCGTCCGCACCGGCCCCACGACGCCGATATAGATCTCTCCGCCGGTGCGCGCCTGAATATCCTGATATACCTGACAGTTCTCCATATGCACTCTCCCATTTTTCATTCATGCCACGCGATGACACTGCGGATTTCCCTCGAAGAGCGCCCTGCGGGATCCGCACTGCACGCTCCGAAATCCTCATCATCACTATATGAAAAATGTTTGAGTATTAGAAGCTGAACTGCCTAAAAGAATTTTCTTATTTCCAAGGCAGATGGGATTCCGACGTCCGATCCCGCAGCATCAGGTTGCGCACAGCGTCGGAAGCGCAGGCTCCCTCAAAGAGAACCTTATTGACCTCCTCGACGATGGGCATATTCACCTGATACCGGTCCGCCAGCGCTTTGGCGGCTTTGGCGGAATAAACGCCCTCCACCACCATGTTGACCTCCTTCATGGCCTCTTCCATCGTGCGGCCCTGTCCCATGAGGATGCCGGCCCGCCGGTTACGGCTGTGCATACTGGCACAGGTCACAATCAGATCACCGATGCCGGAAAGACCGTACAGTGTCTCCGACTTGGCCCCCATCGCCAGCCCCAGGCGCGAGATCTCTGCCATGCCCCGGGTAATCAGGGCAGCCTTGGTATTATCCCCGTAGCCCAGCCCGTCGGCGATTCCGGCCGCCAGCGCGATGACATTCTTGAGCGAACCTCCCAGCTCGATCCCCAGAATATCCGGGCTGGTATACACACGAAACACCTCGCTCATAAACAGGTTCTGCAGCCATTCAGCGGTCTGCCTGTCCCGCGCACCGATGACAACCGTGGTCGGGATGCCGCGGCTCACCTCCTCCGCATGGCTCGGGCCGGAAAGCACAGCCACGTTGGCCTGCGGGATCTCCTCCTCGATCTGCTGACTGAGGAGCGCCAGCGTATCCTCCTCGATGCCTTTGGCTACGTTGACGATGACCTGTCCCTCGGGGATGAGCGGAGCCGCCAGCTTCGCGGTACGTCTTGTGAAGACAGAAGCAACCGCCATGACCACCAGATCGGCTCCGGCCAGAGCAGACGGAAGATCTCCGTTCACGGCAATGCCCGCAGGGATCGTGACCCCCGGCAGATTATTATGTTCATGTTTCGTCTGCAGCATCTCGATCTCCGCCGGAACTGCCGACCAGACCGTCACTGCGTGACCGTTGTTGTGCAGCAGGATGGCGATCCCCATCCCCCAGGTTCCCGCACCCAGAATCGTCACGTTGCTCATAGTTGTACCTCCTAAAGATATGACACCACTGATTTCCTCGAAGAGCGCCCTGCGGGTGTTCGTGCTACGCACTGCTCTGCATAAGTTCGATTACGAAAATCAAAGATTTTCCCCAAAGGGCGCCTTCGGTGTATCTCACTTATCCCGAAATCCTCAAAACAGTTTATTTTCCTCGCCCTTTATCAGGCGCCTGATATTGGAACGATGACGCCAGATCGCCAGGGCCGCCCACAGGAGCAAAAGCACACAGGACTCTGTATAGTCCGCGCCGCTTACAGCCAGAAGACCCATATGTCCCATCACAGTCCAGGACAGGAAGAGCATGATCACCACGAAGATCGACCCCAGCGACACATAACGGGTCACCGCCACGGTCAGCAGAAACACGGTCGCCTCGATCAGCACCAGCCGCCAGTCCAGAACCAGAATCATGGCCGCCGTGACCGCGATCCCCTTGGCGCCCTTCCAATGCAGATAGCAGGGATAATTATGTCCCAGGACGGTGCCGAGCCCGGTATAAATCAAAAGCACTTCCCCATAACTGGTATGAAACACACCATGGTTAAACAAAGCCATCGTCACATAACAGGCCAGGAGCAGCTTCAGCACATCCCCACAGAATACAATAAAACCGGCTTTTCTTCCCATTACCCGCAGGGCATTGGTCGTCCCGCTGTTGCCGCTCCCCCTGGTACGGATATCAACCCCGTTCAGTTTCCCGTAAATATATCCGGTCTGAAACAGCCCGAACAGATACCCGATGATCACACATACCACTCGTTCCATCTCGTGTCAGTCCTTTTCTTTCCTCTCCCGTATCAGAAATTTCAGCGCCGTCCCCCGGAATCCGAAAGCATCCCGGATTTTATTTTCCAGATAGCGTACATAGGAGAAATGCATCAGTTCTTTGTCGTTCACAAAGACAACAAACGTAGGCGGTTTGACCGCCACCTGCGTGATGTAATACAGCCGCAGACGCTTTCCCTTGTCCGACGGGGGCTGCTGCATGGCGACGGCTTCCGACATGATCTCGTTCAAAACGCCGGTCGCGACACGCAGATTCTGATTCTGCAGGATCACATCAAAATACTCGAAGAGCTTCCCCAGACGCTGCCCCGTCTCCGCGGAGATAAACAGGATCTCCGCGTAGGGCATAAAGGAGAGCACCTGACGGATCTTCTCCTTCTGTTTATTCATGGTCTTATCGTCCTTCTCAACGAGATCCCATTTATTCACAGCAATGAGGATCCCTTTGCCCCGGTCATGGGCGATGCCGGCAATCTTGGCATCCTGCTCCGTAACTCCCTCGGTGGCATCGATCACCAGCATCACCACGTCGGCCCGCTCCACGGCGGACACGGCCCGGATGATGCTGAACCGCTCGATCTCCTCCTTGATCTTGCTTTTCCGGCGGATTCCGGCCGTATCAATGAGGACATATTCTTTTTTATGATACTTCACCACGGAGTCGATGGCGTCCCGCGTCGTTCCGGCGATGTCCGACACGATGGCGCGGTTTTCGCCCACCAGCCGGTTGACGATGGACGATTTCCCGACATTCGGCTTCCCGACGATCGCGATCCGGGGCCGGTCATCCTCTTCCTCTCCTGTGGGAAGATCCTGAAAATGAGAGGCCATCACATCCAGCATATCGCCGATCCCCAGGCGGGAGGCCGCAGACACGGGAATGGGATCTCCGATCCCCAGATTATAAAATTCATAGACATCGGCCATATATTTCTGAAAGCTGTCCACCTTATTAACTACCAGAACCACCGGCTTCCGGGACTTCCGCAGCATGTCCGCCACCTTGGCATCCGCGTCCACCAGCCCCTGGCGCACATCCGTGAGAAACAGGATCACATCCGCCGTCTGGATGGCGATCTCTGCCTGCTCACGCATCTGGCTCAGCAGGATGTCCTTACTGTCCGGCTCGATGCCGCCTGTATCAATCAACGTGTAGGATTTATCCAGCCAGGTGCAGTCCGCATAGATCCGGTCCCGGGTCACACCAGGCGTATCCTGCACGATCGAAATTCTCTCCCCCGCCATGGCGTTGAACAGCGTGGATTTCCCCACGTTCGGTCTGCCGACGATGGCTACAATGGGTTTACTCATATTTCTTTACTCCTTGT
>JAJQCL010000252.1:5187-10782 GCA_021202715.1 Lachnospiraceae bacterium | reverse complement strand
AGAAAGGAGCCACTTTGGGCTCCTTTTCTCGTCTTTACAAGTGGCAAACTCGGGTGATAGCATAAATCTGCGTATGTGTCAAAGACCGCGGAACAGCGAATGTCGTTCTTCGCCGTCCCGCGGTCCCGGGTTCATTTTCATTCAGTTCAGATAGTCTCCGACTGCCGAGTTGTTGTACTGCTTGATGATCTTCACCATGATGGAGCCGTCCGGCTGTTCCATCTCCTCGACGATCTTATACTGCGTCCGGTTCTTCTCCAGTCCGCTCTTATAGTGCTCATATTCCTGCTGCACCAGCTTCACTGCCTCCCCATGGGGCAGATCGTCCTTCAGCATGAAGTGGAGCGTCTGGCAGATGCAGGCCGCTTTCACTCGTTTCACCCTTGTCACCTCCTTCTGACATCTCTGTCAAAATTCTCCTTGCGGCAAGTGTCATACCCCCGTTTTCGCAGATACCGTCACTCATGCACGAATAGAGAAAAGCAGCGAAACAACTGGTCTTACGCCGGTGTTCCGCTGCTCGCTGTATTTTTATTATATCGTAAATTTATTCAAATTTCAAAGCGAAATTCGCAAATCATTGAAATTTTTTTCGTTTTCGGAGTATTCCTTCTTTTCTATCCTGAGATTCTTTTTCTCTTTTCCCTCTTGACCTCCCGCCTGTCTCCTGCTATACTGAACCACGATTTGTATCATATGAGACACTTTTTTGAGGTTTTTGCCATGCTGACAATGCAGGAACTGGAAACGCTGGCCGCCTCCCCGCTGTTCGGGGACTGGCTGCCGGAAGAGCTGGCCGCTCTGCTCGAGACGGTGGAGTGGAAGACGCAGGATTTTGCCCGGGGCGAAACGATCTACACGCCGGGCTCTTTCCGCCGGGAGCTGGCGGCGATCCTGTCCGGACAGGTGCTGGTGACCCGTGCGGAGGGCGAGCTGGTGGTGAGTCTGCTTACACCCGGCTCTCTCTTCGGGGCCGCCGCCCTGTTCAACGACGAGGAAGCCTATGTCTCCACGCTGACCGCCCGCTCGGCCTGCCGCGTCCTCTTCCTGCCGCAGGCCTCGGTGCAGACGCTGATCGACAGCCAGATGTCCTTCCGGCGCCGCTACATCCGCTATCTGTCCGGCCGCATCCGTTTCCTCTCCGACGAGGTGGACGCATTGAGCCGGGGAACGGGGGAGAAGAAGCTCTCCGCTTATCTCCTCCAGCACATGGATGAGAAGGGGCAGGTGCAGCCCGGCTGCTCCATGACCGAGCTGGCCGCGCGCCTGAACATCAGCCGCGCCTCCCTCTACCGGGAAATGCAGAAGCTCGAAGAGCGGGGCGCATTGATCCGGCATGGCAGGACTCTTGTGATACAAAGACCGGAGGATCTGTCCATCGAGAGGTAAATCTGCAGACGCCTCGCAAAAATGAACGTTCCCCTGCGAACGACTTCATGTTTTTCAAATCAGGCACACTCATCACAGACAGCGCAATCAGCGATTGTCTGTGTGGTCGTGCATACAGGAAGGAAGCACACAGTATGAAAAAGAAAATGACACGCACCCTGCTGACCCTGCTGCTGGCACTGGCTCTCACTCTGGGGCTTGCCGCCTGCGGTTCCTCCTCCACGGAGACCACCGCCGCGGAGACCGAAGAGGCCACGACAGCAGAGACTTCATCGGAAGCACAGGAAGAGACCACCGCAGCCGAAACGTCCTCTGCCGCCGAAACAGAAGCGACACAGGGCGACACCGCCTCCGAGGGAACCGGGATCAACATCGCCGTTCTCTCCGGCCCGACCGGCATCGGCGCCGTCGGTCTGATGGAGTCCAATGACGCCGGTGAGACCACCAACACCTACAATTTCACCGTGAGCTCCGCCAACGACGACGTAGTGGCCGGTCTGACCTCCGGTGAATTCGACATCGCCGCCGTTGCCACCAATGTGGCGGCCAACCTGTACAACAAGACCAGCGGCGCCGTGCAGATCTGCGCGCTGAACACCTACGGTGTTCTCTACATTCTGGAGAACGGAGAGAGCATCACGAGCATGGCCGATCTGGCCGGCAAGACCATTTACGCCACCGGTCAGGGAGCCAACCCGGAGTATGTGCTGGAGTATCTGCTGGAGCAGAACGGCCTGACCTGGAGCACTGACGGCAGCGAAGCCGACGTGCAGATCGAATTCATGGATTCTGAGACGCTGAGTACCGGCATGGCCTCCGGTGAGTACGAGGTCTGCATGCTCCCTGTCCCCGCGGTCACCAGCGTTCTGATGCAGAATGAGGACGTCCGCGCCGCGCTGGATCTGACCGAGGAATGGAACAACGTCACGGACGAGGGCGAGCTCACCATGGGCTGCATCGTCGTGCGCAGTGAATTTGCCGCGGAGAACCCGGAAGCGGTTGCCGCCTTCCTGGAAGAGTACGCCGCCTCCATTGAGGCTGTCCAGAGTGACGTGGAACATGCGGCCGAGCTGTGTGAGACCTACGGCATCGTCGCCAAAGCCGCGGTGGCCGCGCAGGCCATCCCCGACTGCAACCTGTGCTGCGTCACCGGCGAGGAGATCCGCACAACCATCGAGCCCTACTACAACGTTCTCTATACGGCCAATGCCGACGCCATCGGCGGCGCTCTGCCCGGCGACGACTTCTACTTCGTCGCCGCGACGGAATGAAGCCCGCTCTTAAAAACAGAATAACAAAATCCGCTCTGCCCGCCGTCTTCTGGCTGGCGGTCTGGCAGGGCGCGGCCGCCTGGGTGGATCAGGAGCTCCTGATCCCCTCCCCCCTTGCCGTTCTGCGGCAGCTGGGGGAGCTGGCGGCCCTGCCGCTCTTCTGGCGCAGTGCCGGATTCAGCCTGCTGCGCATTTTCTGCGGCGCTCTCGGAGGAACAGCGCTGGGGATTCTGTGCGCCGTCCTCACCAACCGCAGCCTCTGGGCGGACCGGCTCCTCTCCCCCGCCCTCCGGGTCATCCGCGCCACACCGGTAGCCAGCTTCATCATCCTGATCCTGCTGTGGTTTCCCACCGGTCGGGTACCGGGTATCATCTCGGGACTCATGGTGCTGCCGGTGATCTGGGAGAGCGTCGGCGCCGGGATCCGGAATACGCCGCCCGAGCTGCTGGAAATGAGTCGGGCCTACCATTTCGGCCATCGAAAGCCGATCCGTTCTATCTATATCCCGGCCATCCGGCCGCATTTCGCCTCCGGCGTCTGTAATGCCATCGGTCTGGCCTGGAAGTCCGGCGTGGCGGCCGAGGTTCTCTGTCTTCCCAAAGCCTCGATCGGCACGCAGATCTATTATTCGAAGATTTACCTCGAAACGCCCTCCCTCTTCGCCTGGACCCTGGTGGTCATCCTGCTCTCTCTCCTGCTTGAGAAGCTGATCCGGCGGATTCTGGGTGTGAAAGGAGGCGACGCCGCATGAAGATCGCCGACATCTGTTTCTCCTATGGAGAGAAAATTATTCTCAATCATTTTAGTCTGGAGCTGCCGGATGAGGGGATTACCGCCCTCGCCGGTCCCTCCGGCTGCGGCAAGACCACCCTGCTGCGGATTCTCGGCGGGCTGGAAACGCCCCGCTCCGGAATGCTGGATACCCCTCCGGCCCACCGAACTGCTTTCCTCTTTCAGGAAAACCGCCTTCTGCCCGGCTTTCCCGCCGCGGAACAGATCCGCCTGGTTCTCCCGCGCGGAGACGATCCCCTTCCCTGGCTGGAGGCTGTCGGGCTTTCTGAGGAAGCAAAAACTCTCCCCGGCGAGCTCTCCGGCGGCATGCAGCGGCGTGTGGCGCTGGCGCGCTGTTTGGCCAACGGACGTGACACAGACCTCTTCCTTCTGGACGAACCCTTCACCGGCATCGACCCGGGACCCGCCCGGAGCCTGATGGATTTCCTGCGCAGCCTGAACGTTCCCGCTCTCTGTACCGCTCACGACGCTGAGACGCTGGAGCTGGCCGACCGGATCATCCGCCTGGAGGGGCCGCCGTTTGCCCCTACTGCCACCCCACAATCTCCGCATAGCGTTCCTCCGGGAACATGACATGATACAGAGCTTCCAGGTTCTCCCGAACCGGAAGCTCTGTGTCGTTTTCGCTACAAGGAAGGGCAAAGAGACGGTAGCCCACGCCGCAGATCCGCGGCGTCAGTTCCGTCCGCCGGGCGCCGGCACGCAGATAGAAGTCCTGGCGGCGCACGCGGATGCTCTGGTCTTCCTCCGAGCAGGCCTCGTCCCGCCGCTCCGACTCGATATAGATCACCTGAATCCCTTCCATCAGCTCTCTCAGCACAGACAGACAGCGGCTCCCCACGCCGGTCCCCCGCCGCTCCGCGGCGACGGCAAAATAATCCAGGAGCGCACAGGGGCAGTCCTCACACACGACCAGACAGGCATAGGCAGCCAGCTCTCTGTTCTCATAGAAGCCCCAGGGGCGATAGTGTCCCGCATCCATCAGTCTCTCCATGGCCGACAGGGGCTTTAACTCCGCCGCCGGGAAATCCTCCTGCATGCGGTTCTCATAGATCTCCGACAGTTCCACGAAGGAAAGCTCCCGCGCTTCCAGCCCGGCCCGCAGACGACGGCAGGGAATCCCCGCCGCATCCGGCTGTCCGGCGGAGATCAGCTCCTGCTTTTCTCCGTGCGTCAGCTGCTTAATCTCCCACTCCCGGTGCATGGCCTCCTGCTTCGTATCCCATATCTCATAGTAAGCCAGCCGCACCGGCCGCCGGGGCTTCGTGTATTTGGCGCCCTCGCCGCGGTTATGTGTCTGCACCCGCTCCGTCAGATGGTTCGTCCAGCCGGTATAGAAGCTGCCGTCGGCACAGGAGAGGATATACGTCACATTTTTCTCCATCAGAGACGCTGCTCCGCCGCGACAGCGTGCCCCTCCAGACCCTCGCCGCGGGCCATACGGGCGACCAGCGGAGAGATCGCACTCGAAGCCTCTCTGGTCATGCGCTGCTGCGTGCAGGTCTTCAGGAAGGTCCCCACCCACACGCCGCCGGTATAGCGGGAAGCCCGCACCGTAGGGAGCGTATGGTTGGTTCCGGAGGCGTAGTCGCCGAAGACCTCCGCCGTATTTTCTCCGATAAACAGTGATCCGTAGTTGTGCAGAGCGGGGATCAGGGCGTCCGGATCGGCCACATTCAGCTCCAGATGCTCCGGCGCATAAGAATTTGCCAGCTCCACGGCCTCCGCCAGGCTTTCAGCCACAGCCACCTCACCGTAGGTCTCCCAGGACCTCCGGGCGATGCCCGCGGTCGCCAGCGTTTCAAGCTCCTTCTCCACGTCCCGCATCACGGCCTGTCCGAAAGCCTCATCGGTCGTCACCAGGATTCCCTTGGCGTTGGGATCATGCTCCGACTGCGCCAGCAGATCTGCCGCCACTGTCGCACTGGTTCCCGAACCGTCAGCGATGACCAGCACCTCGCTGGGCCCCGCCACGAAATCAATACCCACCTGACCGTAGCACTGGCGCTTCGCCTCTGCCACAAAGCGGTTGCCCGGCCCGACGATCATATCGACCGGGGCGATCTCCTCCGTCCCGTAGGAGAAAGCGGCGACAGCCTGCGCGCCGCCCACCACATAGATCTCATAAGCCCCGGCCAGATC
>JAJQCL010000252.1:3982-5177 GCA_021202715.1 Lachnospiraceae bacterium | reverse complement strand
CTCTGCGCCTGCGCGAAGGCCTCGATGTTGGCCCGCGCCTCCTTCAGATCGGAGAGCTCCTGCTCCGTCAGCTGCGCATAGGCCGCCTTGATCTCCTCCCGGCTCACCCGCAGGCACTCCCGTCCGCAGCCGTCAAACGTGCGGTTATACTCACGCAGCGCCGCGTCGCCGTTTGCACAGACATTATCAATGATTCCTGTCACCGTATCCCGGAGAGCCCGGTCATCCGCCGCGGTCCTCTCCTGCGCTTTTTTCAAAATCTTCATATGTAAATACTTCCTCCTGTTTTCTTATTGGCAGTCCGCCGCCAGCAAATCCCGCACGACCTCCCCGGCCAGGACCAGACCCGCCGCGGGGGGCACGAAGGCAATGCTTCCCGGCGTCTGGCGCCGCCCGGCGGTCAGCTCTCCCGCCGCTTCGCCCTCCTCCACCCGGGGCGTCCGGGGCACTTCCTCAGAATACACGACCTTCAAATGCTCAATGCCGCGCTTCCGCAGTTCCCGCCGCATGACGCGCGCCAGAGGGCAGACGGAGGTCTCATAGATATCCGCCACCTGGAAAGCGCCGGGATCAAGCTTATTACCCGCCCCCATACAGCTGATGATGGGCGTGCGGCTCCGCGCCGCCTGGAGTACCAGTTCGATCTTTCCCGTCACGGTGTCGATGGCGTCCACAACATAATCATACCGGGAGAAATCAAATTTCTCCTCCGTATCCGGCCCGTAGAAGACCCGGTATGCACGCACACAGGCCTCCGGGTTGATGCCCCGGACACGCTCCGCTGCCACATCGGCCTTGTAGCGGCCCACGGTGCTGTGCAGCGCCAGAATCTGCCGGTTCAAATTACTGACGGACACTGTGTCGTTGTCGATCAGATCAAGCGCCCCGACGCCGCTGCGTGCCAGCGCTTCCACCACATAGCCGCCGACGCCGCCGACGCCGAACACCGCCACCCGGGTCCGGGCCAGCCGCTCCACGGCCTCCTCACCCAGCAGAAGGCGTGTCCTCGCCCACGCGTCCTCCATCTCAGATCGCCTCCATGGCGGTCCGCACGGACTCCTCGCAGGAACGCATGGCCAGGATCGTCTTCTCAAAAAGCTCCGTCAGCTCCCAACCCAGCATTTCTGCACCCCGTGAAATCACTTCCCGGGAGCAGCCCGCGGCAAAATGCACCGACTTGAGTTTCTTTTTGAGA
>JAJQCL010000252.1:0-3972 GCA_021202715.1 Lachnospiraceae bacterium | reverse complement strand
TAATCCTCGGCATAGAGCTCCTTCTCCATCTCATGTTCCGGCGCGATATCCACCCCCAGCCCGTAGCCATGGCTGCAGACCGCATGGATCAGAGGCTCGCTGGCTCCGCCCTCCCGCAGCAGCTCCGGGGCCCGCAGGCAGTGCTCAGTGGGGTACAGCTCGAAATCAATGTCATGTAGCAGACCGACCTGTCCCCAGAATTCCTCGTCCTCGCCGTAGCCCAGCTCCCGGGCATACCAGCGCATCACGCCCTCCACGGTCAGTCCATGCTGCAGATGAAAATGGTCCTGATTGTATTTCCGCAGCAGGCTCCAGGCCTGCTCTCTCGTCAGATTGCTCTCCATATCTGTTTTCACTCCTTTTCTCTCATCCCGCATGCAAATTTTCTTCTGCATTTAATTTCTGTATCCCATCATACCATGCGAGGTCAATCTTTTCCTCTTCTTTATTCTCCCAGCACCTCATTCATGCTCCCCGTCCGGTAGCCGCTCAGATCCACGGTCACATAGGCAAATCCCAGCGCTTTCAGCTCCGCCGCGACCTCCCGGCGCGTCTCCTCCGCCATCAGGCGAGGAAGATCCTCTGGCAGCACTTCGATCCGGGCCAGATTCCCATGAACCCGCACGCGCATCTGGCGGAAGCCCCGCTGCAGCAGTGCGTCCTCAGCGGCCTCCACCCGCGCCAGACCCTCCCGGGTAATCGTCTCTCCGTAGGCAAAACGGGACGCCAGACAGGCGAAGGACGGCTTCTCTGAGGTGGGAAGCCCCCTCTGCCGTGACAGTTGCCGGATCTCCGCCTTGGTCAGTCCCGCTTCCCGCAGAGGACTGCGGATTCCCAGCTCCGCCACTGCCCGCAGGCCCGGCCGGTAATCGCCCGTATCGTCCACGTTGGAGCCCTCCGCCACGCAGGTCAGCCCCTCCCCGGCCGCGATCTTCTGAATCTGCCCGAAGAGATGCCCCTTGCAGAGGTAACAGCGATCGGGCGGATTCTCGCGGAGCCCCTCTACGCTCAGTTCGTCATAATCCAGGAAAATCTGCCGGATGCCTCTCTCCCGGCAGAACGCGGCCGCCTCGCGGCTCTCCCGCTCCGGGAAGAAACAGGTTCGGGCCGTCACGGCCACGGTCCGCTCTCCCAGCTCCTCTGCGGCCACGGCCAGAAGCAGCGTCGAATCCACTCCCGCTGAGAAAGCCACAGCAACACGTCCCATCTCCCGCACAATCGTCCGCAGACGTTTTTCTTTCTCCTCCAGGATCTGTGATTCCGTCATCTTTTCGCCTCCCATTTCACCCAGCAATCCGGTAGGATTTTATCATTTCTCTTTTTCTCTGTCAATGCCGGGCTGTCTTCCGGCAGCTCCCCCCTGTGCCTGAAATTGTATCACAGTTTTCTTTCCATATCCACAGGATTCATGGGACATCTGACTGCCACAACCAGAACCGGCTTCATGATGACCTTCCCGCTCATCCTGCTGTGCACGGAAGTTTTCTTGCGAACCCCGGACATTTGTGATAAGCTTTCCCCAAATACCAGACCAGGCAGGATAACGCTGCGGCAGCGCCACAGCAGGAAAAGCAGAAAGCAGGGAATCAGGATGAAGAAAGACACACTGACAGACATTTTGAATCAGGTACAGGCGGGAACACTACCGGTCGAAGAGGCGGTCCTGCAGATCAAGGAGGAACCCTTCGAGGACCTGGGCTACGCCAAGGTGGATCACCACCGGGAGCTGCGCCAGGGGGCGGCGGAGGTGATCTACGGCGCCGGGAAAACCACAGAGCAGATTCTGGGCATCGTCGAAGCCATGAAGCAGCACGGCCAGAAGACGATCCTCATCACGCGGCTGGCGCCGGAAGCCGCGGACGCGATTGCGGCCCGTTACGACCTCCACTATGAGGCGGCTTCGCGGATCGGTTTTCTGGGAACCCTGCCGGTCCCCGACGGCAAGGGAACTATCCTCGTCGCCACCGGCGGCACCAGCGACATTCCCGTGGCCGAGGAGGCGGCCTGGACCGCCGAAGCCATGGGCAACGAGGTACAGCGCCTCTATGACGTCGGCGTGGCGGGGCTGCACCGGACGCTCTCCCATCTGGATGATATCATGAGCGCCAACGTCATCATCGCCGTTGCTGGCATGGAGGGCGCCCTGGCGAGCGTCATCGCCGGACTGGCCGAGTGCCCGGTCATCGCCGTTCCCACCAGCGTGGGCTACGGCGCTTCCTTCCACGGACTGGCGGCGCTCCTTTCCATGCTGAACTCCTGCGCCAACGGCGTCGCCACTGTGAACATCGACAACGGCTTCGGCGCCGGCAGCCTCGCCAGCCGCATTAATCACCGGTAACATCTGCCGTTTTCATGCAGACAAGCAGCGAAAAGCGAAAGCGACTATTTGAGAAAATTTACCCTTTTTTACCCTTGCCAGACGGACTGAAATCTCTGCTAAAGGAGTTTCTATCGGAAGAACACGCACAGGACTTAACGGGACCACATATCTGAGCATCGATTTTGATGATGACATGAGTCAGGAAAAGTATACGGCAAGCTTCTCCGGAATATTATCGCACACCTTTTTCGAGAATGTTTTCGGATCCTCCTGATACCGGCCATCAATCCACAGGGATAACATGTAAGCGATACTGGCCACATATTGCCTGATGGAAAATACGAGATCATCTGTGATTTTTTCTTCCAGGTTCCTTTTCCTCAGTTTATCCAACATATATTCTGAAGCATAACCGACAATAAAATCCCTCAGTGAGTTTTGGTCTTTGTAGTGGTTGACGTTGGAATAAAATTCTTTATTCCGGTAGATATATTCTGCGATCACAGCCATCTCATCATATTGGTTTTTTGAATCCGGAAGCCTGTCCAGCAATACATCAACATCACGTTTAAATATCCAGTTCATCAGGTCATATTTGTCCTTAAAGTGTTTATAAAAAGTAGTCCGGGAAGCACCGCAGTTGTCCGTAATATCTTTAATAAGGATTGATTCAAGCGGCATTTCCCTGGCAAGCTCCTGGAAAGAAGCTGCCAGCACTTCTTTGGTGTTGATTCTGAGTGCCATGGTATATCCTCCGTGACAATATATGAGATCTGTCGCAGGGAGCGACTTGTCGGCTCCTGCTTGCCTGCGCGGGCTGTTTCCGACGTCAGCCGGAAAATTTCTTACGCAGCTCTGCGCGTAAAAGTAAAGGCGGAAACAAATGTTCCCGCCCTTTTATGGCTATATGTATTTGTTCAGCATGTCATGCCGCCATCAACAACAATGTCCTGTCCTGTAATGTACCTGGATGCATCGGAGACAAGGAATAAAACAGTGTTTCCGATATCCTCAACCTTTCCGGAATCCCGCAAGGCAATCGTAGGAATAAACTGCTCTAAGAAAGCCGGATCCTTGACATAGTCCTGCGTCATTTCTGTCTCGACCATCCCGGGCAGGATAGAGTTAATACGGACTTTCTGAGGGCCTATCATTCTGGCAAGGGTTTTTACCATACTCCACATGGCTCCCTTGGAAGAAGCATATGTTACAGAGCTCATACCTGATCTTATGGCCGCAACAGATGAAATGTCAACGATCGATCCGCCGCCTACTTTCACCATTTCAGGGTAAGCGTATTTTATCATATAGTAACCGCCGTTAAAATTAACGCTCATAACATTCTGCAGATTGTCTGCTTCAAATTGCTCTTCGACGGGAGAATATAGTGTTGAACTTCCCTCTATGCCTGCACAGTAAACCAATGCGTCCAACCGGCCAAACGCTTTCACACATGCGTCTACTGCGTTTTTGCAATTTTCTTCGCTGGAGGTATCACAAACCATATATTCGCAGATACCGCCATTACCTGTGATGTCTTTCTGGACATTTAATAATTTACTTTCCCGTCTCGCAAGGATAAAACCTTCGCTCCTGCTTCGGCGAGGATTTTAGCTGTTCCGGCCCCCATTCCTGAACTTGCCCCCGCAACC
>JAJQCL010000192.1 GCA_021202715.1 Lachnospiraceae bacterium | reverse complement strand
AATAAAGGCAGGTGATATCATGGCAACAATAACAAATATTGCTAAAAGTCTTGTCCCGATTTCACAGTTCAACAAAGGGCAGGCATCCCGTATTTTTGATCGTCTCCATAGCGAATCTCAATTAATCGTTCTGAAAAACAATCAGCCTACGGCATTTATTCTTTCTCCAGACGAATATGAACGACTGACCGAACTGGAAGAGGATTATGTTCTGTTGGCAGAAGCCTATGAACGTCTCGAAAAGAACAACGGTAAACCCGCTCTTTCCATGTCTGAAATTATGGCGCGCCACAACATCACACAGGAAGAACTCGATCACATGCAGGAGGTCGCGATCGAATGAACTGGGAAATCGAATTTCTTCCCGAAGCTGATCAGGATTTACGTGATCTGGATGGCTCGGCGAAACGACAGGTATTAAAAGGCATCCAAAAAGTCAGTCAGAATCCTCTTTCCAGGCAGCAGGGCGGTTACGGAAAACCTCTTGGGAACCAGGAAGGAACAGATCTTACAAATCTCCTGAAAATCAAATTCAGAGACCTCGGAATTCGCGTCGTCTATAAAGTCATCCGCGAAAACGCTGTTATGAAAATCATTATTATCTCTGCGCGTTCCGATCAAAAAGTGTACAAAGAGGCCGCAAAGCGTCGCAATAAATATGGATTATAAATCTTCTCGCTCATACAGCCTCTTCCGCTCTGATTTTGTTCTCTGAATTTATTCTTGACATATGTCATAAACAAGAGTAGGATACAGGAAGAAGCACCCCCAAGGAGGTATCCGCATGCCGAGGCCAACCAAATGCCGGACAATCTGCCGGTTCCCGCAGACTCTGGAATTTATTCCTGCGAAGGATGAAGACGGAAGAGAACCCGTCATTCTGACCGTCGATGAATATGAGACGATCCGCCTGATCGACCGCGAAGGCCTGTCTCAGGAACAATGCAGCCTCTGCATGCAGGTCGCCCGGACCACCGTGCAGAAGATTTATGATTCCGCACGCCGGAAGCTGGCCGACGTCCTGGTGGAGGGACTCCCTCTGAAGATCGAGGGCGGCGAAGTCCGGCTCTGCCGCGGCGCGAACCGGTACTGCAGTCTGGAGGGATGCTTCAAACAGGAAATCGAGCGGATTTTCCAAAAATCGAAGGGAGAGAACATCATGAGAATTGCTGTCACGTATGAAAATGGCCAGATCTATCAGCATTTTGGCCACACGGGACAGTTTAAGGTTTATGACGCGGAGGACGGAAAGATCGTGTCCTCGGAGGTCGTCAGCACCAACGGTCAGGGACACGGCGCACTGGCCGAGGTCCTGAACGCCCTGCAGGCCGACGTCCTCATCTGCGGCGGCATCGGAGGCGGCGCTCAGGCCGCGCTCGCCTCCGTCGGCATCAAGCTGTACGGCGGCGTCATCGGCGATGCGGACGCCGCCGTGGAATCCCTGCTGGCCGGACGCCTCACCTACATCCCGGATGTCCAGTGCAATCACCACGGCGGAGAGCATGACGGAAACTGCGGCGGTCATGGGCATCACCACGGCGAAGGTCACGTGTGCCGGCACGGACACTGTGTGGACTGATCGGGCAGACGGCATCCGGCGTCAGCCGAAAAAATCCTTATGCAGCCCTGCGCATGAAAGACAAAACACCGCGGAGAGTTCCTTTTCTCTGCGGTGTTTTCATTTTCCATGACTGCTGCGTCATTCCTGCCCGGTCAGAAAATCTTCCAACATTTCCGGGTAAGTAACCAGTGTAACATTTCCCATCTGCTCCGCCGCTTCGGCGCATCCCTTTGTAAATCCGTTTTTGGCAAACAGGTACAGATGCGTGTTTTCATAGTGAAACAGCCTGCTGCGATAAAGTAACGTTTCCAGGACACCCAGATCAACCTTTTCATTCGTCCATTTGCACTCAGCAAACAACGCTGTCTCTACATCCTGCGCGCCCATGATATCAATCTCCACCTGACTGTGCGTCGCCGCATCGGTTCCCCACCAGCGTCCAAGATCATCAAATTCGACCGGAGACCTGTCCTCCAGCAGCCGTTTCCAGAGATATTGCCGACAGATCTCTTCAAATGCTTTTCCCATGTATTCCGATAAATGCGGCGCAATCCGCCGCCAGGCCAGGTCGGCAGCCCCGCGGGTGATGACAGAACGCTGCGCCGGGACAAAACGATACCAGAACCGGAACATCGGATCTTCTATATTATACACCGATCTTCGGGACGCCTTCTCGCCGTAGGGGGTCTCTCTCTGCACCAGACCCAGCGAGATCAGATTTTTCAGATACGAAGCGCACACGCTGGTGTCCTCGCCGACTTTTACAGAGATCTCTGCCATACGGGAAGCACCGGTCGCAATCGCTGTGATGATGGCGTTGTAGATCGCCGGTTCCCGCACCTCCTGCTTCAGTAGATTTTCCGGTTCCTCAAACAGGAACGAGGTCGGATTCAGAAATGTATTTTTCACATTCTCTTCGATGCTCCGCCGGTCATCCATCTGCAAAAGATATTGCGGTGTGCCGCCCGCCATCCCATAAGCCAATGCTTTATCCTCTGCCGAAAAGTACGTAAGACAGTGGCAGGCCTCCTCAAAATCAAACGGTAAAAGTTTCATCTGCGCTGTCCGCCTGCCATACAGCGGCGCTTTATAGGCCAGAACCTCATCCTCCATATAAGACATGGAAGAACCGCAGAGAATCAGCATAAGCCGGGAGGAGTCCTTGTACTTATCAATCAGAAGCTGCAGCGTGGAGGCCAGACTTTTCGAGGCGCGAGCCACGTAAGGATACTCATCCATCACAAAAACCAGTCGTTCTTTCTCTGAGAGCTGAAAGACATACTCCAGAGCCGCCTGAAAGGAGAGAAATGCCGTCTCCGTCTCCACCTGCATGCTATATTCAAGGATATTTCTGCTGAGGTTCTCAAGATTCTGCCTGGCATTACTCTCCACACCCATAAAGTAAATCGCTTTTTTGCCTTGAAGAAAATGGTTGATCAGCGCCGTTTTCCCGACCCGACGCCGCCCATAAATCACCGCGAACTCAAAATGATCCGATTGATACAGCCGGTTCAGGGCTTCCAGCTCGCACGCTCTGCCAACAAACATGCCATCACCTCCGAGAAAGGGTATATTATAGTAAACGACATAAAGACGTTTCCTATAATATACCCTTCGATCAGGATTTAGTCAATTACGATTTACTAATTTATATCTCACTAAATTTCAAACAACCGATCTCCCTGCTCCCGGGCTCTTCTTCTGCCGCTCATAGCCCGGATCGTCCCGCTATAGCAGCTCGAGGAGCTGCCGGATATCCTTCTTTCCAAATGTGACCGTTTCCTCATCGATCACCAGACACGGTACACTCATGACCTGATAGCGCTCCTTCAGCGCACCAAAATGGTTGATGTCGTAGACCTCCGCCGTGACCAGTGGATTTACCGCCGCGATGCGCCAGGCGGCGGCGACCAGTGAGGGGCACATCGTGCAGGAGAGAGAGACCAGAATCTTCAAATCCCTTCGGCGATCGATGGCCCGGATGCGCTCCAGGGTCTCCGGCTCCACGGGCTGGCCGGGACCGGCCGCATTGTAGAGGCCAAGCACGAAGGAGGTAAATTCATGGCCGCCGGGGACGCCGTGAAAGACCAGCCCGGTCTCTGCGCCGTCCTCCGTGCAGATACGCACGCAGGGAAGCTCCTCCGCGACACCTGTATCGTCGATCTCCACCCGCAGGCGGTCGGTCAGTGCCGCCAGGCTGTCCATATAGTGCCGCAGTTCGTAGGAAACGGGGCGCTCATCCAGCTGCAGGCGCAGCAAAAGCGGCCGCTCCATCCGGGAGAATACCGTATGCAGCTGCGCCAGCATCTCCTCTGTGAAGAGGCCATCCGCTGTTTTCGATCTGCTTCCTTCTTCGCTCTCTTCTCTTCGCTCCGCTCCAACTGTTCTTTTTGCCACCTTCGGCCGCAATCCGGTCTTTCTCTGCATGATAGCCGCATAGCGCTCCAGCTCCGTCGCCGCCAGCGCCCCGTCTCCTACGGCTGTCGCTACCTGGCGCAGCGGCTTGACGCAAACGTCCCCCGCGGCATAAAGCCCCTCCGTGCGGGTCTTCTGACTCCGGTCCGTCACCACATAACCCTGCGCGTCCCGCTCCGCCAGTCCCTCCGCCAGAGAAGAGGCCGGTTCGTACCCGGCGAAGACGAAAACGCCAAGACGCTCCCCTTCCTGCGCCCGCACCTCCGTGACCTCGCCGGTCTGATTATTGCGCATCCGCAGCGTCTGCACATATGTGTCCCCGGAGACTGACTCGATCTCCGTAAAGGGCCGCACCGTGATCTTCTCATGCGCACGCACCTCATCGGCCACACTCTGCGCGCAGGAAAAATCTCCGCGGCGGATCAGGATCGTCACCTGTCTGGCATATTTTGTCAGGAACAGGCTCTCCTCCGCCGCGGCGAAGCCGCCTCCCACGACGTAGACATCCTGCCCGGTGAAAAACTCGCCGTCGCAGGTCGCGCAGTAGGCCACGCCCCTCCCACGATATTCCTCTTCCCCGGAGAATCCCACCTTCCGGGGATGCGCGCCGGTGGCCAGCAGCACACCGAAGCAGCTCAACGGCCCGCGGCTGGTGTGCACCGTCTTCACGTCGTCCTCCATCTCCAGCCGCTCGGCCCGGGCCAGGAGGAACTCCGCGCCAAAGCTCTCCGCCTGTCTTCGCATGATCTCCGTCAGTTCACGACCGCTGATCCGGGCGATGCCGGGGTAATTCACGACTTCTTCCGTGATTGCGATCTGCCCGCCGAAGCTCTCCTCCTCCAGCACCACCACGCGGTACCGCGCCCGGGCCAGATAGAGGGCGGCGGTGAGCCCCGCCGGACCCCCGCCAATCACCACAACATCATACAGATTGTCCTGTTCATCCATGACTTTTCCGCCTTTCACTACGATGCCCTATCCGCCTCCGGAAGAAACGAAGGATCCTTACAGCTGCCCCACCAGATCCAGGCTGGGCTTCAATGTTTCGGCGCCGGGCTGCCACTTCGCCGGGCAGACCTCATCGCCGTGCGCTGCCACGAACTGACTGGCCTGCAAACGGCGGAACAGCTCCTCCGCATTACGCCCGATGTTGCCTGCATTCACCTCATAGGCCACGATCCGCCCTTCTGGATTCACGATGAAGCTGCCCCGCTCCGCCATGCCGTCCGCCTCGATCAGCACATCGAAATCCCGTGCCAGCGCGTGCGTCGGATCCGCCAGCATCGGGTAACGAATCTTCTTGATCCGCTCAGAAGCGTCATGCCAGGCCTTATGAACGAAATGCGAATCGCAGGAGACGGAATAGATCTCGCACCCCGCCGCCTGAAAGGCCTCATACTTCTCCGCCAGATCCTCAAGCTCCGTCGGGCACACAAAGGTGAAATCCGCCGGATAAAAGAAAAACACACTCCATTTCCCCAGCACATCTGCCCGGGTCACCGTCCTGAATGCATTGTCCTGAAACGCCTGCACGGAAAAATCTGCAATTTCCTTGTTGATCATTGACATCCTGTTGTCCTCCTTCATGATCTTCTCTGCTTCAGTTTGTCCGCATCCGGTCGTTTTTATCCATTTTCCCATATGAAAAGAAGCACCTCCAAAGAGATGCTTTCCTATAACCCCGACAGACAGCCGCCGGATGCGGCACCTGCACCCGGCGGTTCTTCATTCATTAATACCTGTTATAAATTTCGCCTCGATTCCCGGCGTCAATGACACATACAACACATTTCCCGTTATCTACAGTGTAGATAATTCTGTAGCTTCCCACTCTCAGCCGAAAATAATCTTTGTGCCCCTTTAACTTTTTGATGTCCTCTCCGCCGGAAGCTTTTCAATCTCCGCAACAATTCTGGCGCGCTCGTTTCTGGGCAATGCTTCTATAAACTTCTTCGCTCTCTTCTTAATAACAATCTGGTATGTTTTTTGCATTCTTCCAGCGTATACTCTTCCTCCTTCTCAGGGTCCGTATCGTTTTCATAGTCCCTGACCAGTTTTTCACAGAATGCATTGTCTGCTTCTTCATCAGCTACCAGTCCCTGGATATATGCCAGCACATAGCCGATCTTATATTCCGGAATAATATCTAATAATTGTACGATTCTTTCTTTATTGCTCATCTTTTTATCTCCTTCAAATCTACATTGCTTTCATTATACCCTAGTTATTTCAATTTAGCAATCGAACTTGAAATAAGAGGAGCGATTTTTCTTCCTTATTTTAATTTGAGCCGTGCCCGGTTCCTTTTCTCCGGGATTTTCTTCCGCACCATCCGCGATGTTCCGGAAATAAAATGATTGACGGGAATCTGATCGGATGATAAACTGAATTTGTAAATATTGTGAGTTAAAGAACATATTTCACGGCTCACATCATAGAATTTCCATACGAAAGTAGTATCGCATGTATATGGAAAACGATCGGAAACTGACACGTACCTGGGGAGGGTTGGTACTTACCCTGGCTCTGGCACTGATCTGCGCCCTGGCCGCGGCCACTACGGTTCACGCGGAAGAAGCCCAGGGCGGAAGCAACATGGCCTCCGCATATACCATCAGCGCCGGAACATCCTATAGCGACAGCATTACAGATCCCCTACCCAGCACGGGAGCAGACTATTTTAAATTTGAACTCTCAAGCTCTGGACGTGTCTCCTTTACTATCATAGCACTCATGCAAAGAGCACACATTTATCTGCTTGACAGCAGTGGAGAACAGATGTATAACAGTGGCGCTTTGAGCTGGGACTCCTCAGCCGGTCAGATCACCAACACCTTTGATCGTGATCTGACGAAAGGCATCTACTATCTAGTTGTTGAACCGTACAACTACACTGGCACCTATACTTTCTCCTACAGCTTCACATCAGCGGGAGAAAGTTTCACGGAAACCGGGAACGGAACCAATAACAGCCTTGCCGCTGCAAGCACGATCTCTGTAGGAACAACCTACACCGGGCAACTGGCGACAAACGATTCAAATGACGTCTATAAATTCACCATAAGCTCGGACGGTTACTATGACCTCTATTCTGTTGCCTATTTCTGGAAGCTGCATTATAATCTCTATGACAGCATTGGTACAAAGATCTGGTCAAAGCCGGGTATTGAATGGGATACATCCATCGGCTGCAGTGTTGTCAATGAACCGATCTACCTCGAAGCGGGCATTTACTATTTTGCCGCCTCATACTACAATGAAGTAACAACTGGCATCTTCAATTTCAAAGTCAGCCAGCACACTCATAGCTATACGACGAATATCACCGCAGCGACTACCAGTGCGAACGGCACCATCAAGAAGATCTGCAGCGGCTGCGGCTATACAAAGACCTCAACCATTTACAAGATCAAGACCGTCAAGCTCTCGACGACCACCTACACTTACAACGGGAAGGCCAGAAAACCCACGGTCACCGTGAAGGATTCGAAGGGCAACACGATCTCCTCAAGCTACTATACCGTGAAATATGCCTCGGGCCGGAAGAAGGTCGGCACCTACAAGGTGACGATCACCTTCAAGGGCAATTACAGCGGGACGGTCACGAAGACCTTTACGATCAAGCCCAAAGCCACCAGCATCTCCAAACTCACCGCGAAGAGCAAGGGCTTCAAAGTGACCTGGAGCAAGGTGACCACGCAGACGAGCGGCTATCAGATCCAGTACGCGACAAACAAATCGTTTACAAGCAACAAGAAGACGGTCACGGTCAGCGGCAGCAGCAAGAAGACCTATACGCTCTCCAAACTGAAGGCTTCGAAGAAATATTATGTGAGGGTCCGCACTTACAAGACCGTAAGCGGAACGAGGTATTATTCCAGCTGGAGCTCGGCCAAGACGGTCACTACTAAGAAATAGTCCAGACAGACAGCCGCCGGATGCAGATCTGCACCCGGCGGTTCTTTTATCAATGAAAATCCGAAAATAAGGATGGTCCTCACGTTCTCTCCGGCACCTCCAGGGACCGAAAGATCCGTCCCAGCATGACCAGTGCGGCGACCGCCAGGACGACCTCTGCCACCAGCTGCGCATAGGCCAGACCGTACAGAGGCCAGATATGATTGAGGATGACCAGCGCGGGAATCTCCAGCACGACCTTCCGCAGGATAGCGAAGATCAGAGCACTGCGCCCCATGCCGCAGGCCTGGAAAACGCCCACCGCCAGGAAATCGGTAGCCAGGAAGGGCATCGCCAGCGCCATGCCCCGCAGGAAGGCCCGGCCGTAGGCGACCACCGCGTCCGAATCCATGAACAGGCGGATGATCGGACCGGCTCCGGCGACGCAGAGGACTGTTCCGACCACCATCAGCACCAGGGAGGCGGCTCCGGCACAGACGATAATCCTCTTCATGCGCTGACTCGCCTTACTCGCATAGTTGTAGCTGACCAACGGCATGATGCCCTGGGAAATTCCCATAGCGATATACATGGGCACCATGGCGATCTTGTGGGAAATCCCCATGGCTGACACGGCATCCGCCCCGTAGACCGCAGTGAAATTGTTGAGTACCGTCATGCCGGTGACATTGAGCAGGTTCTGGATGGCCGCCGGGATACCAACGCCGCAGATCTGACGGAGAATATTCCCGTCCCAGCGGAGATCCCGCGGCGAGAGACTGACGAAGGTATTCCCCCGCCGCCGGTACAACAGCACGAAGAAATACAGGCAGGCCACGCAGTTGGAAAGGAAGGTCGCCAGACCCGCGCCGGCCGCCCCCATGTTCAGCCCCCAGGGCAGAATGAAGATCGGATCGAGGACGATGTTCAGCAGACAGCCGCTCATGGTGCCGATGCTGGCATTCATGGCCGCCCCCTCCGAGCGGATCATATTGGCCAGGACCACATTGAGGATCGCCGGCGGCGCGCCGCAGGTGACGGTCCAGAACATATAGTCCGCTGTGGCCGACCAGGTCTCCGCATCGGCTCCCAGCAGATTCAGCAGCGGCGTCTTGAACACCGTGCAGCCCAGGGAAAGCAGCAGGCTGCAGACCAGCGCGCAGGCGAAGCCGAGCGCGGAGGTGCGCCGCACCGTGTCGTAATCTTTTCGCCCCAGAGAACGGCTCATCAGGCTGGAGCTGCCGACACCGAACAGATTATTCAGGGCGTTGAAGGCCAGCAGCACCGGCGCCGCCAGCGTCACGGCTGCCGTGGCGACCGAATCATTCAGCATCCCCACAAAATATGTATCCGCCAGGCTGTAGAGCACCATCACCAGAGAGCTTGCCACGGTCGGAATCGCCATCCGCACGATGGCCTGCGGCACAGGCGTCCGCTCAAAAAGTTCAATCTTATCCTGTTCACTCATTGCTGCCATATCTGCTTATCCTCTTTCAGTAAACCGACCCGTTTCGCGAGCGTCGTTTCATTATTATATATCCTAAATCTGCGGTCTGCAAGACATCCCTTTTCATGCATATTGACACACAGGCAAATTATTTGCTATACTGAATTGACATTTGTTTTATCATTATTTTACAGCACCTTGTCTGAAACGCATGTGCTGGCAGGAAACGATCGAGGATATAAAACGTATGAAAAAAAACTTTAACATGTCGCTTCTGCTTTTTCTTGTGCTGACCGTATTGACACTGGGAGGATCCAGGCCCGTCGCTGCCTCTGCGCTGGAGACAGCCGTGGAGGCTGTTCAGGAAACAGAAACTGCGGAGACCACCGAAGAAGAAACAGAAGAAATCACGAAGACGCCAGAGACAGAGAGCACGGAAGCCGTAGAGGCGATCCGGGAGACGACGGCCGCGGAAAGCACAGAAGCGAGCACAGAAGAGACCACCACGGCAGCCGCCCCTGCCAAAGTGACCGGACTGAAAGCGGTCAGTAAAGAGCACGCCGTAAAGCTGACCTGGAAAGCATCCGACGACGCGGATGGATACAGGATATACACGTATAACTCGTCCGACGAGACATATACCCCCGTTGCCTCCACAAAGAAAACCTCCTATACCGTAAAGGATCTGGAGGCCGATACGGAATACACCTTTGTCGTGGCAGCCTATGTAAAATCCGACGGCAAAAAAGTGTATGCGAAATACAGCAAGAAGGTATCTGCCACTCCGTACAGCGTCATCCCTGCAAAAGTGACCGGCGTTAAGGCAAAGGCCGGCGATACGCGGATCACGCTTACGTGGAATGAGGTCGAGGACGCCACCGGCTATCTCATTTATTCATACAATACCAAAACCGGAAAATACACCCGCATTAAATCTACCAAAAAGCTCAAATATACCGTGAAGGATCTTACGAACGGGAAGACCTATACGTATGTCATTCGTGCCTACCGGAAATACGGCACCGAAGGAAAGTATGAGACAGGGAAAAAATCCAAAAAAGTATCAGCGACTCCGAAATTCGCGGATCTGAAAGCCCCCAAGTCTCTGGAGCTTACGGTCACCGACAACGGAATCACGCTAACCTGGTCCGGTGTGACCAATGCGACAGGCTATCTGGTTTACAGATATAACAGTAAGACCGGGAAATATACCAGAATCGCCAAGGTCAAATCTGATAAGACATACACGGACACCGACGTCAAGGAGGCAACATACTATAAGTACAAAGTCGTCGCCTACAGAAAATACGAAGGCGAAACATACAGGTCTCCGGCCGTCACCATGACGGTCTATGATGAGGATGCGGTGGATGCCGTCCTCAGCAAGGTTCACGCCATGTATTACAGCGCCACCGTCAAGAAAACGGCTCCCGTATATACCTCGTCGAGCGGCAAGAAACAGGCGATGACCGTCTCTGCGGGAACAAAGGTCACGGTCACCTACAGGCGTTCCACCAAATACCTGAGTACGGTCAAAATCAAAGGCAAAACCTACTATATGAACAGCAAATATCTGAATATGACCTCTCAGGATTATACCACCAGCGATTATACAACAGAGGAAAAAGAAATCTTTGTCAATGGGAAAGGATATACCAGTTCATCGAAATATCTGGTCTGGGTAAGCACCTATACACAGAGAATCAATGTGTTTAAAAAGAACAGTGAAGGCAACTGGGAGCTTTATAAGACCGCTCAGTGCGGCACCGGCCTGACCTACACCCCGACTCCACTGGGGGTCTATACCATCTATGCCCATATGTCTACCAAAAAATATAATACCTGTTCCTATTCATACTGGAGCAAATTCCAGTCTACGAATGCGATTCATCAGAGGGGCAAGTATTACAGCAACGGAGCATATGTGAACTCCACACTTGGGAGACCGGTCTCGCACGGCTGTGTCCGAACCACGGATTCGATGGCGCAGTTTATCTATTACAAGGTTCCGCTGGGATCAAAAATCATCATCTATTAAATCGTTTATCCCAGAGCAGGAGACGGACAGATCATATCCTCTCCTGCTCTTTGCGGCATACGGCTCCCGCCCGATCAATCAAACAGATTCAGAGGTGACTCATGAAAAAGAAGGATTCCTGTACTTCTTCAGATATACAGGCACTGCTTTTATACGGCAGTGTTTTTCTGTTATGCCTGCGGCTTTTCGGAGATTATACGGCTGTGACGCATGCCGTCGTTCGTTGTGTCTATTATGTACTTTTTGCCGGTCTGGTCACCCTGACGGGCTATCAGGTGCAGGAGGACCTCGCCGGGAAAGTTCCCCTGCGCCATGTGCGGCTTGCCGTCTGTTACTTTGGATTATTTCTCCTGACAGGAATGTGCCGGCGCTGTCTTGAGACCGGAAACGGAGTCGTAAGCAGCCTGTTCAACCTGCTTCTTCTCAGACACATTCCCATGTATGCGGAAATCTATTTTTCCATGGCGGCGCTCCTCCTCTCCGCTGCGGTCGGCCGTCCGCTCCAGCGTCTGATGCACCACAAAGCAGCGGCCGCAGCGGCAGGAATCATTCTGCTGGGCATTCTGTGGCTTCCGTCCAACCTGTTTGGGTATTCCTTTCTCGGCGTATGGCTCGGAACGAACACCTACAGCTGTATCCCCCTGCTCGCTTTTTCCCTTTACTATTTTCTTGGTTATACCATTGCGGAGAAACAATCGGAGAGCAAAGGGTTGCCCTTGCCGCTTCTTCTCGCCGGGCTCCTCCTCACAGCGGCTCTCTGCCTGTGGAAATTCCGCGCGTTTGCCAGTGCGCTGACTTTCCCCACCCGCTACTGGGAAGTCCTGTTTCCATTTGGTATCGTCCTCGCTTTCGCATATATCGGACAAAAATATCTGCTTCGGCCTCTAAGCAGGGCAAGGTGGCTGACAGGCCGAGCATGGCCGCGCACAGCCGTGATGATCCTGGCTCTGTATATCCTGAAAACAGTTGGCGGATACAGCGAGCTGAAAATGATCCTGCGACCTTTTCTCTTCCTCCTCGTCTGGGTCGTTGCTGCCGTGATCGATCTGCTGGCAACACAGGTTCGAAAACAGCTTACAAAGATCTGGTTTGAAAAGAACCGGATCCGCTGCTGGCAGTATATCCTTCTTTACACACTGGGCTTTTGTCTGCTGGCGGCCGCTGTATTTCTTCCTTTTCTGGAGAATGGTATCTCGCTTGTATGGAGTCCCGATGCGATCGCGCAATATTATCCCAAAGCCATTTATTTCTCACAGTATGTCCGCGATTTTCTTCAGTCTGTTTTACAGGGCAGTTTTTCATTGAAAACCTATGATTTCACGATCGGTATGGGCAACCGGGTGCAGTTCAGTCTCTATCCGGTCTACTGGCTGTATGCGCTTTTTTCACCAGACAACATGGAAACCGGCTATACGGCTCTGACTCTGGTCCGCTTCTGGCTGATCGGTCTGAGTGCCTCAGCTCTGTTTATCTATCTGAAAAAAGGGGTAAAGCTGACCCTTTTCTGCAGTTATATTTATGCATTTTCCGGCTATGCCCTGTTTTCCGTGGCGCATCATCCCCAGTTCTCGGCCGGAATGATCTTTCTGCCCCTACTGGTGATTGCGGTCGAACAGATTCTCCGTGAAAAGAAATGGGCCCTCGGAAGCGTCCTGATCGCGCTGTCGCTGCTCAGCAATTATTATTTCCTCTATATGAACACGATCGCTCTGATCGTATATTTTCTGGTGCGCTTTTTCTGCATGGAGAAGAGCAGGCGAACTCTTGCGACATTCTTCAGCTACCTGGGGCTTTTTGCGGGGGCCTATCTTCTCGGCGTGGCGATGGGATGCATGGGACTCGTCACCACCTTCTCCTCCTATGCCAGTTCGGGCCGTACCGCAGCCGGAGTGATCACAACGGATTCCCTGATGTTTTACCGGGCATCCTGGCCTACTTCTGTCTATATGTTCTATCTGACGACCGGGGACGGTGCCGGATACGGTCTCCGGACAGGGCTGATCCCCACGGTCTACCTCTGCCAGATCCTGTTGTTCCTGAAAAAGGACCGGCGCGTTCTCAAAATCCTGACAGTGATCGGTGTGCTCTGCCTTCTGTTTCCCATGGTCGGCTATGCGCTCGGCGGCCTGTCAAATGTCAATAACCGCTGGAGCTATATCCTGGTGTTATTGTCTGCGGTCATCACGGCGGAGATGCTGCCCGCCGTCAGAGGCCTGACGCAGAAAGACATAAAGGTCCTGTCCCTGGCTGTCCTGCCCTATATTCTGATCGCCGTCCTCTTTATTGACTACAGCACGACCTATACTTTAAAAGCCTCCGTCCTGCTGCTGACTTCGCTCCTTCTTATGATCTTTTCAGCAGACAGCACCGATATTCTGGGACGACGGGGGATGACGGCTGCCTTCGGACTTCTCCTGGCGGTCTCCCTGTATGTGAGCGGAGATGTGTATTACGGCCTGTCCGAAGGAAACGCAGTCAGCGAATATACAGAGATCGGCACCAGCGACGAAGCAGCCAACGGTGCAGCCATTCAGGCCCTGACGACCCTCGAGGACGACAGTTTTTACAGAGTCACCGAAAGTCATCCCAGTGAACTCCAGCTGAGTGCTTCCATGGCTCTGGGATTAAACAGTATCTCGTATTTCAACAGTACCATCAACGGGAATATTCAGGATTTTAACAGCCTGCTGGGCAATATCATGACGACCTCTGTCAAGCAGATCAGCTACAACAACCGGACCAGTCTGAATGCCCTCGCCTGTGTCAAATACTGCAGTGTCGCAGAAAAACAGACGGACAACTGGATGACTCCTTATGGATATACAATCCTTCAGGAGACCGAGTACGAAGGAGAAAACTATACGATTTATGAAAATCAGTACAGCCTGCCGCTGGGGTACACGTACACTGAGACAATCAGTCTTGACAGCTTTCTGGAATACAGCCCCCTGGAAAGACAGGAGCTCATGATGTCATTTGCCGTAATAGATACAGAAGAAACAGAGGATCAGGCGACAGAAATCGAACCGGTGGTTACCAGTCAAGAAATACCGATTGATTCTTTTAAATGTAAGAACGTGACCTGGGAAGACGGCGTGATTACCGCGCAGGAGGGAGGCAGTATCACCTTGTATTTCGAGGGTCTGCCAAATTCAGAGACATATCTGGTGCTGGACGGATCCTGCATTCCTCTCGAGGATGATGGGAACCCGATTCTCAAGATCCGGATCAAGGACGACTGCGGGAAATACACCTATCTTATGAGAAGCCCTGAAAACACCTATTATCTGGAGCTCGATGAACATCTGATCAACTGCGGCTACAGTGAGAAGGGACTCAGCAAGATCACTCTGACCTTCAGGACCGCCGGTACCATTTATTATGATGAATTGTCTCTCTACTGCCAGCCGATGGACGACTATCCGTCCCAGATCGCGGCGCTGACAGAGGATGTCCTGGAAAATGTGGAGATCCGGGACAACGGCCTCAGCGGGACCATTTCCCTGACAGAGTCCAAACTGCTTGCCTTAAGCATCCCCTCTCAGAGTGGATGGACAGCCTGGGTGGACGGTGAGGAGACGGAGCTTCTCACCGTGAACATCATGTATATGGGGCTCGAACTGGAACCCGGCGAGCACAGCATCGTGCTGGTCTATGAAATGCCAGGGTTAAAGATCGGGCTGGCAATCACCGTCCTGGCCGTCGTTCTGTTTGTCATTCTGGTTCTTTACGGTCGGAGGAAGCGTCCATCCCGAACGGGAATCGGCTCCTGATCATCCTGAAAAGTCATCGGCTCCCGAAGGTTCGGGAGCCGATTCTGTCTGAGGTTCAGTTTTTCTTCGAACGGAAGGAACGCAGCACCTTCAGCAGCCGGGGAAGCACGAGCCGCGCGGCGACGGCCGCCACGAGAAGGATCGCCGCATAGCGGACATACCATTTCAGGTCAAAGAGCTTCATCGTGGCGAGGTTCGCGGCCAGATAGCCCACTGCGATCAACACATTTTTCCTCAGAGAGGTCACCCGCATACCGGTGACTCTTTTTTCCAGAAAGCCCTGAAGGAGGAGCAGCAGGAAGTAGCTGAAGGCCGTCGTATAGGCCGCCGCCATATATCCGAAACGCAGGATGCAGATGTAATTGAGGGCGATGTTGACGAACATCACGCCCACGGTTCCCGCTGCGACATACTGCGTTTTTTTGTTGTAATTCTGCACGGCCGTGTAGATATAGCTGTAAAACCGGAACAGCGTCCCGGTGACCATGGGCGCGATCAGATAGACGGTCGCATGATATTTGCTTGATCCGAGGATCATCACCAGCTCCGGCGCCATGGCTGTGATCAGCCAGGAGATCAGACCGAAGCCGTGCATCAGAGCCAGCCATGGCTCTTCGATCTCGTCCGCCTCGTCGCGGGAGATCTTCTCATACATCCAAGGCAGGAAAGCGTTCCAGACGGAATCCTCAATCACCCAGATAATATAGGAGATCGTCGTTCCGAGAGAAAAAATGCCGGTATATTCGTTGCCGATCAGAAACTGGATCATGATCTTATCCGACTGGTTCATGATCTGGATGGACAGGGCCTCCGGGATCAGGGGAACGCTGTAGCGGACGGCGTAGCTCCAGTAGGCTTTGCTGATAAACTTCCGTCCCTGCACCCAGAGGAGGATCGCCACCGCGAAGCCGCCGATGATCTGAGGGATGTAGAAGCCCAGAACGCGCAGATCGACCAGTCTCTCGGTGAGTCCCATCCTGCGGCCGAGCCAGATCATCACGATCGACAACAGCGTGGCCGGAACGATCGTCAGCGTCGTGACCAGAAGACTGGTCTTATAGCGCATCATCTGCTTTTCACGGCGCTGCAGAAAGAGAATGCTCGTGTAGGCAAAAACGTACAGGAAAGCGATGTAAAACATGAGGTCATTCATCGACAGGAAAGCCTGCAGCGGACTTTTAAAGATCAGCGAAAGGATAAAAAATCCGGCGATGGAAAGGTAGGAAAGCGTGTGAACGCTGGAGACATAGGCCTCGTAATCCACGCCGCTGTCATATTTGGCCCGGTCGACACTGCGCCACAGGCAGAGCGACATGACCGGCTCCATGATCAGGAGCCAGGACTCATAGACTCGAATCTGCCCGTATTGCGCCTGCGTGAGCAGCCGGGTGAGGATCGGTGTGATAAGGAACGTCAGTCCCCGGATAAACATCTGTCCTACGATATAAAAAAAGCCGGCCTTGAGGGCAAGCCGGTTCAGCCTGTCATTCTGCATCTGTGCCTCCCGGAACGGGGCAGCCCCTGCCGGTAAGAGGGGGCTGAACCCTGTCCCTATTATACACGAAAGAAAGTGATTTGCAAGGAGCTTGAGTTTCACGACGGTATATGATAGAATAGTCAGGCCGATATTTGGAGGAGTAAGATGGCTTTTGTACCCGAGAAAAAACTGAAAAATGTGATGACCTTTTACTACCTGATGAAGCTGGACCGGAAGATTCCGGAAGATCGGGATTTTATTCGCCGCCGCCAGGGGAAGAAGGTCCATGAGCTGATGAAACGGGCTTATGAGATTCCTTTTTACCGGAAACGTTTTGATGAGAACCATCTCACCCCGGAGGATTTCCATTCCGCGGAGGATCTGGCGAAATTTCCCACCACTTCCCGGGCGGATATCCGCACCTGGATGCAGGAGGAATATGACGCCCATCCGGAGAAGCATGACAGCTGGACGCTCTTTGCCACCAGCGGTTCTTCGGGTATCCCGCTCAAGTTCATGCAGACCCAGAGAGAATGTGCCTGTGTGGACGCGAACTGGATCCGGGTGCTGATGTTTGCGGGCTATCATCCCCTGCGCGGGAAGATGTTCTCCTTTGTCACCAGCCATAAGAAGATCGATCCGAAGAAAGGTGATTCGATCATCCAGAAGTTCGGTCTGATGCGGCGCAGAGTGGTCTCCGAGGACAACTGTGTCGGCGACGGCATCGGGGATGTCATCCGCGAGCTGAATGAATACAAACCGGACGTGCTCTGTTTCCGGCGGAATTGTCTGGTGCGCATGGCTCTCTATGCGAAGAAGCATGGGCTGACTATTTATAAGCCAAAGCTGTATACGCCGGTCAGCGAGATGGTGGACGAGATGACGCGCAGCATCCTGACGGAAGCCTTTGGCGACGGACTCTTCGATGCCTATGGAAGCTCGGAGACCGGCAGCATCGCCGTGAAACTTCCCGGCGCTGACCTATTCTACATTCACAGCGATACGCATGTAGTGAATATCTATAATGAACAAAACCAGTTGACGGACGACGGCCGCGTGATCGTCACCACGCTTTTCAAGAAGGACTTCCCGTTCATCAATTATGAGATCGGCGCCCGGGCTTCCAGCGTGACGTTGGACGGCGTGAGATATTTAAAGAGCATCCAGGGGCGGGTGAACGACCTCGTCCGACATGAAAACGGCCCCGAAACCTCGGCGCTGTATCTGATGAAGATCCCGAACGGCATCACCGGCATCGCCCAGTTTAAGTTCATTCAGGAATCCTGGCATGACATGAGGGTGCAGCTGGTCGCCGATCCGGACAATCACGAACACACCCGTGAAGAAATCGAGGATTTCTTCGCGAAAAAGATGGCGGAGCTCTTCGGCGATGAGTTCCAGCTGCTCTTCGACTGGATGGATGTGATTCCGCCGGATAAGAACGGCAAGATGCGCTGCTTTGCCTGCGAGATCAGTGAAACACACTGAAAACGCCCTTTGGGGGAGCAGCATACAGGACGCGGATACATAACACAGGGAGACCGTGAACAATGATCAAGTTCAACATACCGCCCTATACGGGTCGGGAAGACAAGTACATCATGGAGGCTGTGAGATCCCACAAGATCTGCGGCGACGGCGCTTTTACGCAGAAGTGCAACCGATGGATCGAGGAAAAGACCGGAACGGCGAAGGCGTTGCTTACCACCTCCTGCACCCATGCAACCGAGATGGCAGCCCTGCTCGCGGACATTCATCCGGGCGATGAAGTGATCATGCCTTCCTACACCTTTGTATCGACGGCGGACGCGTTCGTCCTCCGCGGGGCCACGGTCGTCTTTGTCGATATCCGCCCGGATACCATGAACATCGATGAGAACCTCATCGAAGACGCGGTCACCGCGAAGACCCGCGCCATCGTGCCGGTGCACTACGCCGGGGTATCCTGCGAGATGGACACGATCATGGACATCGCCCGCCGATACCATCTCTGCGTGATCGAGGATGCGGCTCAGGGCGTCATGTCTTCATATAAAGGCCAGGCGCTGGGGGCCATCGGAGACTTCGGCTGCTACAGCTTCCATGAAACCAAGAACTACAGCATGGGCGAGGGCGGCGCGATCCTGATCCGGGATCCCGCGGCCGTGGAACGGGCCGAGATCATCCGTGAAAAAGGGACGAACCGCAGCAAATTTTACCGCGGAGAGATTTCCAAATATACCTGGGTGGATCTGGGATCCTCCTATCTGCCGAGCGAGCTGAATGCGGCCTATCTCTGGGCACAGCTTGAGCTGGCACAGGAAATCTATGAGGACCGCATGCACAGCTGGGAGCTGTATCGGGAACAGCTCAGTGCTCTGGCCGCATCCGGAGCCATCGAACTGCCCGTCATTCCCGCGGGCTGCGTCCATAACGCACATATGTTTTACATCAAGGCCGCCAACATCGAGGAGCGGACAGAGCTGATCGCCTGGCTGAAGGAAGCGGGGATCTCCGCGGTCTTCCATTATCTTCCTCTGCATACAGCCCCGGCCGGTGAACGGTTCGGCCGTTTCCACGGGGAAGACGTCTATACCACCCGAGAGAGTAACCGGCTGCTGCGCCTTCCTCTGTACTACGGGCTGACCGAGGACGACGTAACCGCCGTCTGTGAACGCATCAAACAGTTTTACGCAGGGAGGCACACAAAATGATCTCGGTCGTGATTCCCTGCTACAATTCAAGCCGCACGATCGGGAAGGTTGTCACACTGACCGCGGAAGAGCTCGACCGCCTGGGATATCCGGAGCACGAATTTGTCCTCGTGGACGACTGCTCTCCGGACGATGGCGCCACCGCGCAGGTGCTGCGGGAGCTGAGCCGCACCCGCAGTGACGTGAAAGTCATCCTTCTGGCTCACAATGCCGGGCAGCACAACGCGATCATGGCGGCCTTAAACTTCGCCACCGGCGATACGATCATCGGCATGGATGACGACATGCAGACGCATCCCTCGCAGCTGGGGAAGCTCCTGACCGAATATGAGAAGGGCTATGACCTGGTTTACGGCTATTATCCGGAGAAGAAACACAGCGGCTTCCGCAATTTCGGCAGCTATATCAATTACATCTCCTCCCGGATTCTGATCGGCAAGCCAAAGTGGCTGCGCTCTTCGAGCTACTGGGTGACCCGCAAATTTGTCCGTGATTATGTGATTCAGTATAAAGGAGCCTACGCCTATACGCAGGGGCTGTTCCTGCGGACCACCCGAAATATCAGCTGCATTCCGATCGAACATTTCGAACGCGAGGTGGGCAAGTCGAACTACACCTTCAAGAAGCTCGTGCGGCTCTGGTCGAACATCATCGGCTTCTCGGTCGTACCGCTCCGACTGGCCACCTATGTGGGCTATGTATTCTCGGTACTGGGCATCCTGGGCGCCCTGTTTATCGTCATCCGCAGACTGCTGAATCCCTCCATGGCCATCGGCTGGCCCTCGATGATGGCCGCCATCTGCTTTTTCTCCGGCGTCAACCTTCTCTTCATGGGGCTGATCGGTGAATATGTGGGGCGGATGTTCCTGGGAATGAACCGGAATCCGCAGTACGTCGTGCGGGAAACCTGCGGAATAGAGAGGAAAGAAAAAGGAAATGAAGAAATTGATGATACTGGGAGCGGGGATCTATCAGCTGCCGCTGATTGAGACTGCCCGGCAGATGGGGCTGTATACCATCGTCGTCAGCATCCCCGGAAACTATCCGGGTTTTGCCGCGGCCGACAAGGTGTACTATGAAAATACCGTCGATGCTGATAAAATTCTGGAGATCGCCCGCGAAGAACAGATCGACGGCATCCTCACGGCGGGAACCGACGTCGCCGTCGTCACGATCGGGAAGGTCTGCGACGCACTCGGTCTGACCGGCCTGAGCTATGAAGCGGCGAAAAATGCGTCCAATAAGTTCCTGATGAAGGAGAAATACGAGGCCGCCGGTGTGCGCACGGCCCGTTTCCGCCGCGTAGCGATCGATGAGGCGGATCTCGCCGGGAAGCTCGCCGGGCTCCGGCTGCCGCTGATGTTCAAAGCGGTGGACACGTCGGGAAGCCGCGGCATCATGCGCGTGGATGACGAAACGCAGTTCGCCGCAGCGCGGGAAAATGTACGCGCGAACACGCGGCTCGATTATTACATTGTCGAGGAATTCATCGAAGGAGAAGAATTCGGCGCACAGGCCTATATCCGGAATCATGAGCTTCAGTTCATCCTGCCTCATGGAGATTATGTCTTTCACGGGGATACCGGCGTCCCGGCCGGGCATTTCGCGCCGTATGAGCAAAGCGACGAAGTGATTGAAGATACCCGCCGTCAGCTGGCCGGAGCTGCGGCCGCCCTTGGGATCGACAACTGCGCCATCAACGCCGACTTCATTCTGTCAGAGGGTAAGGTCTATGTGCTGGAAATCGGCGGGCGCTCCGGCGCCACCTGCCTCGCAGAGCTGGTATCGATCTACTACGGCTACAATTATTATGAGAAAATGATCCGCGCGGCCCTCGGCGAGGATGTCTCCTTCGCCAGCGAGATGGCCGTTCCCAATGCCAGCAAGCTGCTGAGAAGCGACCGGACCGGAATCATCTCCTCGATTCAGAATGAGAACACCGTGGGCGGGAATCTCTGCGAGATCCATTTCGATTACGGCGTCGGGGATTCCGTACGGAAGTTCCACGTCGGACCGGACCGGATCGGGCATGTGATCACCAAGGGACGGACGCTGACCGAAGCCGAGGAGACGCTCAAAGAGGCGCTGAAAAACATCAAGATATCTGTAGATTAAAATGTAAGCGCTTCATTCATGACACTCGTCCCTGGTATCATCGTCATAGAACAGGATCTGGCAGCGAGGTATAGTTTCAAGCTATACCTCGCTATGTTTTTCACGTATTGGACAGGCATCCTCCCATTCCGTATAATAATGCCAGAAAACATCATTCGCCTGACGGTTCGGTATATTACAGGACGAATCAGCTCATACTCAGCAAAGCCGCTGCGGGAGCTTTTCTGAAGTCATGCGGAATATATGTAAGGAGGAATTGAACATGTCTGACATTCGTGATTCTAAAAACTGGAGCTTTGAGACGAGGCAGCTGCACATCGGGCAGGAGCAGGCGGACCCTGCGACGGACGCACGGGCCGTCCCCATTTACGCCAGCACCTCCTTCGTCTTCCACAATTCACAGCACGCAGCGGACCGCTTCGGACTGCGGGATGCGGGCAATATCTATGGGAGACTGACCAATCCCACGGACAGCGTCTTTGAGGAGAGGATGGCCTCTCTGGAGGGCGGCTCAGCCGCGGTAGCGACGGCTTCCGGCGCGGCAGCCATCGAGTATGCTTTCCTGGCTCTGGCCAAAAGCGGCGAGCACATCGTGGCCTCGAAGACCATTTACGGCGGCACCTACAACCTGTTGGCGCACACGCTGCCGCTGACCTCCGGCATCACCACCACCTTCGTGGATCCGGACGAAGAGGGTTCCTTCGAAGCGGCGATTCAGGAGAATACCAAGGCGCTCTTCATCGAGACCCTCGGCAATCCCAATTCCAACATCATTGACATCGAGGCCGTAGCGCAGGTCGCCCACCGGCACGGGATTCCGCTGGTCATCGACTCGACCTTCGCCACGCCCTACCTGGTGCGGCCGATCGAATACGGCGCTGACATCGTCGTCCACTCCGCCACCAAATTTATCGGCGGTCACGGCACGGCCATCGGCGGCGTCATCGTCGACGGCGGCACCTTCGACTGGAAAGCCTCCGGCCGCTATCCATGGATCTCGGAGCCGAACCCCAGCTACCACGGCATCTCCTTCGCCGAGGCGGTCGGCCCGGCGGCCTTCGCCACCTACATCCGGGCCATCCTGCTGCGGGACACCGGCGCGACGCTCTCCCCGTTCCACGCCTTCCTCTTCCTCCAGGGCCTGGAGACCCTCTCCCTGCGCGTGAATAAGCACGTGGAAAATGCCCTGAAGGTTGTAGATTATCTGGACAACCATCCCCAGGTGGAGGCGGTTCACCATCCGTCCCTCCCCAGCGAACCCAGCCACGCGCTGTATGAGAAGTATTTCCCCCACGGCGGCGGCTCGATCTTCACCTTTGAAATCAAAGGAGACGCCGAAACGGCAAAGAAATTCATCGACAATCTGCCCATCTTCTCCCTGTTGGCCAACGTCGCCGACGTGAAATCGCTCGTAATTCACCCGGCCAGCACCACCCACTCCCAGCTCACAGACGAAGAGCTGTTAGATCAGGGAATTAAACCGAACACCATCCGCCTCTCCATCGGCATCGAGAATGCGGACGACCTGATCGCCGCCCTGGAGAGCGCCTTTGAAGCGGTGCGGTAGACAACAAGTAGAAAAAGATGGCACCCCGGCCTTTGAAACCTGCGGCCGGGGTGTATTTTTATCCCTGTTTTTCATATTTGTTACGGTCAAACCTGAAAAAGTCTTCTTTCTTTTCATGTTTTTCGTGTTAAACACTAAAAAAACTATAGTGTCCACACGTATGGCTGCATCATAGCATCCGGTACCTCACCAGATCCTTCGCCAAAGCCAGCCCCTCCCGGACGAGGAAGTGCAGCTGCATGACCGTGTGCGATTCGGCGGCGATGCCGGACACCTGCGTGAAACCGGCGCACCGGGCCAGCATCGTCCCCCGGTAAACGTGGAAATTGTTGGTGACGATGCCCACGGAGACATCCGTGGAACCGATGAGTTCCCGGCTGAAGGTCAGGTTCTCCCAGGTGCTGGTAGAAGCCTCCTCCAGAATCAGACGGTTCCCGTCAATGCCCCGCTCTGTCAGCCACTCGTACATGGCCTTCGCCTCCGTCAGGTTCTCACCGGATCCCTGACCGCCGGAGAGGATCGCCTGCGTGTCTGGATTCTCCTCCAGATAGGCCTTCGCACTCTCAAGCCGCGCCTCCAGAGCCACACTGACCGTGTCGCCCCGCACCTGCGCGCCGAGGACGATGAGGTAATCGAGATTCTCTTCCCCGGCAGCAAACATCTGCGAGGCAATCAAGATCTCCATGACGGCAAAAACCAGAACGCCCAACAGGAGGACGCCGGAGATGGCAATCTTCAGCCCCCGGGGCAGGTGGATCAGCACATGCCCGGCCTTCACCTGATGCATGGACAACGCCCATATCGTCAGGAAGACGCCCAGTACCGGCCAGAGGCCGAGAAAAGACGCGCCGAACCCGGCGTAAAGGCCGCACACAACAAAATATACAAAGCAGAAAGCTCCTGCCGCTCCCAGGATCCATTCCATCGTTCGTACTCCTCCCTGCGGAAACGGCCGCCCGAAGTTCTCCTGCGGCGGCCGTTTCCCACATTGTATCTCTTCTCCGGCTACAGGCCGGAGTTCTTTTTACTCGAACAGCTCCCGGATAAAGTTGAACAGCTCGTCCTCCTCCTTGAAGCGAACCAGATACATATAATCGCCCATGGCGCTGGAGAGAGCCTCCGGCACGGGGCCCTCCTGGCAGATGTGGGGGCCGTATTTCGCCATGATCTCCTCGTGGCTGCGCCGGAATGTGTGCTCCTTCCGGCGGCTGCCGAAGCCGCAGTAATAGTGCTCGCCACCCTGCCCGTAGAGGGAACTGTCGTAAGTCACCATATCTGCCCAGATCTTGTACACATCGGTGCTGTTGGCGAAATTGTGCATATCGGGGCTGACGCCGCCGGAGGGACGCATGTTCACCTCCAGGCCGACGATGTCGCCCTTCTTCCCCAGCCCCTCCTGATCCTCCTGCAGACGGAAGAATTCCAGATGCACGAAACGGCTCTTCACCTCGAACGCGGCGATCGTGCGCCGTCCGGCGTCCCGCACATCATCGGGCAGGTTCTTTACCATGTAGAAGAAGCAGTTGTCCTGATCGTTGACGATATCCATGATGTTCATCGGGGAGACATTGCCGGACTCAAAGATCGGATGCCCCTCGCTGTCGATGATCGCGTCGTAGGAGCAGACCACGCCGCGCACCAGCTCCTCCATGATGTAGGGGACATCGATCGGGCGCTCGAAGAAGGCCGTAAGCTCCTCCTCATTTTCAATACGATGCGTGTCACTGGCGCCCACGCCGTTGTCCGGCTTGACGATGACCGGATAGCCGACCTCCTCGGCGAAGGTCTTCACCGCCAGCAGTGTGCTGACCATCAGATAGCGGGCCGTGGGGATCCCGGCCTTCTTATAATAAGCCTTCATGGCCGATTTATACTTGACCTTCTTCATGTCCGAGGTCTGGAAGCCGGTGGTCACATGGAAATCCGTCCGCAGCGCCGCATCCTGCTCCAGCCAGTATTCATTGTTGCTCTCGATCCAGTCGATGCGACCGTATTTGAAGGCAAAAAAGGCCACCGCCCGGTAGACCGCGTCATAATCCTCCAGCGAATCCACCTTATAGTATTCGTTCAGAGATCCCCGGCACTCCGGCGTCAGCTCCCCGTAGGGGCAGTCGCCGATGCCCAGGACATTGACGCCGTTCTTCTTCAGCTCCTCACAGAAATGATAATAGTTCGTGGGAAAATTCGGTGAAATAAAAATAAAATTCATGGTTTCCTCTCCTTTTCAATCGAGTAGGAGGCAGCTTTATCGCCTCTTACTCGCCTGCGCGGGCTGCATCCGGCGTCAGCCGGAAAAATTCCTTACGCAGCCCTGCGCATAAATGACAGCCGCTCCGCTCGCTGCGGCCCGGTTTCCTGCACTTCTTCGTTTTCGGCTTCGACTGTCAGCTACTGCTCGTCCAGAAGCCAGGGCATAAAATACTCGGTCTGACGGTACCACCAGGGCCAGTCGTGATTGACGTCATACCCCCAATAATCCACCCAGACGGGAAGGTTCCGGCGCTTCACGACCTCATCCACCCGCCTGGTCGACTCGATCATCGGCCCCTCCCAGGCGCCCTGCCCCACGCAGATCACGCATTTGCCGTGGCGATAGCGCTCCATCCAGGGGTGCTCCTCCGGCATCCCGTTCAGAAACTCTGCCGGGGAATTGTCGTAGGTCAGATCATCGTGGTACTCGCCCATCATCCCCTTCGTGTCGTACATCCCGCTCAGGGACAGGTTCCGATCGAACAGGTCAGGCCGCCGGAAATACAGATTCCCCGCGTGATAGGCTCCCATACTGCAGCCGAAGGTCATAATTCCCGGCCCCGCATTCCAGAAACCGCGCCGGTCGTTGAGCTCATGGATCCGCGGCACCAGCTCCTCCGTGATATACAGGAACCACCGCTCGTGCTGCTCCATGCGGTCCCGGACGTCGCCACCCTCGTTCGACCAGGTCTCCCCGTCGATGGTGTCTGCGGAGAAGACCTGAATCTCCCCCTCCTCGATCCGTCCGGCCAGCACATCCGCCATGTGAAAATCCTCAAAGTCAAAAAAACGCCCGTTCTGACAGGGGATAAACAGCACCGGCTTTCCGGCATATCCGTAGACCTTGAACTCCATTTCCCGGTTCAGATAGCCGCTGTACTCCCTGAAATACGTACTCTGCATCTCTCCTCTTCCTCCCGTTTCCTCTCCTTCTTTTCCGTCCTCTCGCTGCCGTCGCTTTAAAGCAATAAAGTGTCCCCGGCACGCACCGTCTCCGGCTCCAGTCCCCTCTTACTCCTGCAGCCCCAGATGACGCAGGAAAATGGGTACCTGTCTCTCCCAGGACGCCTCCGAATGAGTGCCTCCCGGCACGATCCGCATACAGGCCGCGACATCCTTCTCCAGCAGCGTCCGATGCACCCGCTCCAGACCGCGGAGCATCCGCTGCCGGTTGTGATTGCCCAGCTCCCGCGTCCCGTAATCCATATATACGCGGGTATTTTTCTCGATGGGACAGTTTTTGATCCCCTCCACCAGCTTGTTCGGCGCGACCCAGATGCTGGGAGAGAGCGCCGCCGCCCGGGAAAAGGTATAATTATACGCTGTCACCGCAAACAATGCCATGAGACCTCCCATCGAGCTGCCGGCAATGGCCGTATGCTCCCGCTCCGGCTGCGTGGGGAAATGCGCATCGATCGCCGGCTTCAGCTCGTCCACGATCCAGTCCATGGTAAGATTTCCCTGACCATGGAGCCGTCCAATTCCGTTCATCCGGGCATCGAAGGGGGAATACTCCTCCAGACGCCGGTTTCCCTCGTGGTTGCATTCCACGCCCACCACGATCAGCGGAAGAGCCTGTTCCTCCAGATACTCCTGCATCCGCCAGCTCCGGCCGTAGGTCGCTGTCTCATCCAGGAACACATTGTGTCCGTCAAACATATACAGCACGGGATATCGGTCTCCGGACTCCTCCGCCTCCTCGGGAAGCCAGATAAAAAGCCTCCGCGGCGTCTCTCCCGACAGAACCGGTATCGTGATCTCCTCCTGAATCAGCATTTTCATGCCTCCCTGCTCGTACTCCTCTCTATCTTACACGTTCCGATGAGAAAATTCTACTGTTTTTTCCTCAACACGTGAAAGTTCTCTTCGAGCTGGAGCCATCCGGCCAGAAAAAGCTGGTTAATCTGCCAGATACCGGCGCCCCGCAGAGAGGAAGCGCGGATCAGGTCACATTTCGCCTGAACGCTGCGGACATCCTCGAACCAGACCTCATGAGCGATTCCACCGCTCTCATAGGAAAACCAGGGCGACTGCGCCGTCTCGTCAAAGCGAATCTCAGCCCCATTTTCGATGGCGATCTGCACCGCCTCCACATTCCCGATCGTCCGTGCCGCCGTCTCTCCCGGGACATAGGGCAGCGGCCAGTCATATCCGTAATTGGGCATTCCCAGCAAAATCTTCGCCGGATCGATCTCCGTGACGGCATATTCCACAACCTGACGAACCTGCGGCAAAGGCGCCACGGCCATGGGCTCGCTGTACTTGTAGCCCCACTCGTAGGTCATGAGCAGAACACGGTCCGCCGCCGCACCCAGAGCCGCATAGTCCTTCCCCTCATAGAGGAGCCCCGGCTGATTCGCGGAGGTCTTGGGCGCGAGCGCCACCGACACGGTACGTCCCTCCCCATGCATCGCCTCTGTCAGTTCCTTCACAAACAGGGAAAAAGCGTCCCGATCCTCCGCCAGAATGTATTCGAAATCCACATCCACGCCCGCATACCCCTTCTCCCGAACCTCCGCCAGGAGATTCTCCTCCAGGGACCGCCGGGATTCCGGATTCTGTACCACCGCATGAATCAGATAGTTATTAAACTGCCCGGCCTCATCCAGAGGAGTCAGCGTCAGAATGGCCTCTGTCCCATACTCTTCCGCAGCCTGAATCATCCACACATCGGGAAGCCGCGGCGGCACCAGCTCACCCGCCGTGGTAAACCCGTAGGAAAAAACGGACAAAGATGACAGATACGGAAGAGTCCGCCGCAGTACATAATTTCCAATAAAGGGATACGCGTAACCATTTGTATTGATTTCCCGTCCGGGCACGGTCATTTCCGCCGGAAGATAAAGAGCCTGGCCGATCGCCAGGCGATAAGGATACGGAATCTGATTTTCCGAGACAAGCTGTTCCACCGAAACACCCGCCGCAGCGGCGATCGTCTCGACGGAATCGTCCGCTTTTACCACATAGACTGCCATACCGAATTCCCGTTTTCTTCTATTCTATGTTCCGGGACGTTCGCCGGTTCCCTTTTGAACGGAAATGTGCTATGATGCAAATATATTTCGGGGAAAGGAACCAGAACATATGGATAGACAAACCGCCGCCCTGATGGCCGCCATGATCCGTTACGATCGCGGGGATACGCCGCGCATTCAGCATTTTGTAAAGGTCCATGATCTGGCTGCCGCGATCGGTATTCTGGAAGGGCTTGATGAGAAGACACAGCACACTCTGGAAACAGCCGCCATCCTGCACGACATCGGCATCCATGTGAGCGAAGAAAAATACGGCTCCAGTTCGGGTCATTACCAGGAGATCGAGGGCCCGGCCGAGGCGGAGAAGCTGCTCCGTGAGCTCGGCGGATATTCCGAGGAGGAGATCGAGAGGGTCAAATATCTGATCGGACATCACCATACCTATAAGAACATCGATGGGATGGATTATCAGATCCTGGTCGAGGCGGATTTTCTGGTGAATCTCTACGAAAGTTCATCCGATGCGCATGCGATCGCGGCGGCGCGGGAACACATCTTCTGCACAGCCACCGGGCTGCAGTTTCTTGAAGATATGTTTGCAGCACGGGCGAAATAAGACTTTCGCCCCCGATATCGTACATATCTGAAAAGCTGAATTTGTCTTGTCACCTGTAAATCTCTCTGCCGAAATCCCGCATAAACCGGTTGTGCGGAAAAAAAATCGTGGTATAATATGAACGCATAAGCATGAACGCAGTGACGCAGAGCATTTAGCGCATGCTTGCATGCAGATAAATGCTCCAGGAGCTATGTGAGTGCAAACGAACACCGAAAAACCGAAGGTTTTGAGGTATGCGTTCATGCGAAAATACTCATGACACAGCACCATGAACGCAGTGACGCAGAGCATTTAGCGCATGCTTGCATGCAGATAAATGCTCCAGGAGCTATGTGAGTGCAAACGAACACCGAAAAACCGAAGGTTTTGAGGTCGCGTTCATGCGAAAATACTCATGACCCAGCATCATGCGGGCAGTGCCGTTATCCACACCGCCCCACAAAGGAGAACTCCATCTTATGAGCAAACGCAATCTGACCCTGCTGACCGACCTGTATGAACTGACGATGATGCAGGGCTATTATGAGCAGAAATTTAACGAAACCGTTGTTTTTGACGCCTTTTACCGAAGCAATCCCAGCGGCAGCGGCTATGCGATCTGCGCAGGCCTTGCGCAGATCATCGAGTATGTCGAAAACCTCCACTTCACCGACGGAGACATCGAGTACCTGCGGTCTCTGGGCATTTTCCACGAAGATTTCCTCGATTATCTGGCACATTTCCATTTCACAGGCGATATCTACGCGATTCCCGAGGGAACCGTGGTCTTCCCCAACGAGCCGCTGGTCAAGGTCGTTGCACCGGTTATGGAAGCGCAGCTGCTGGAACCAGCTTTGCTGAACATCGTGAACCACCAGTGCCTGATCGCTACCAAGGCCTCCCGCGTTGTCTACGCGGCAGAAGGCGATGGCATCATGGAATTCGGTCTGCGCCGGGCGCAGGGGCCTGATGCAGGCATCTACGGCGCGCGTGCCGCGGTCATCGGAGGCTGCATCGGCACCAGCAACGTTCTGGCGGGGCAGCTATTCGACATTCCTGTCAAAGGCACGCACGCCCACAGCTGGATCATGAGCTTCGACGATGAGCTGACGGCTTTCCGTGCCTACGCGCATCTCTATCCCTCGGCCTGCATTTTGCTGGTTGATACCTATAACACACTAAAGAGCGGCGTGCCCCACGCCATTCAGGTCTTCCAGGAAATGCGCGACGCGGGCATTCCTCTCAGCTACTATGGCATCCGTCTGGACAGCGGCGACCTGGCCTATCTCTCCAAAGAGGCCCGGAAAATGCTGGATGAGGCGGGCTTCACGGACGCCGTCATCTCTGCCTCCTGCGACCTGGACGAGTATCTGATCGCCAGCCTGAAGGATCAGGACGCCGCCATCACCTCCTGGGGTGTGGGGACCAATCTGATCACCAGCAAGGACTGCCCGGCTTTCGGCGGCGTGTACAAGCTGGCCGCCATCTACGACCGCAAAACAGACACTTTCGTGCCGAAGATCAAGCGCTCCGAGAACTCGGAGAAGATCACCAACCCGGGAAATAAGATCATTTACCGTATTTATAAGAAATCCACCGGCAAGATCATCGGCGATCTGCTGGCGCTCCACGACGAGATCTTCGTCGAAGACCACAACCTGATGATCTTCGACCCGGTCCACACCTGGAAGAAGACCTATCTGGACGCGGGCACCTTCACACTGCGGAAGCTCCTGGAACCTGTTTTCAAGAACGGCGAGTGCGTCTACACCAGCCCCAGCGTCATGGAGATCCGCGAGATCTGCCGCAAAGAGCAGGATACGCTGTGGGATGAGACCCGGCGTTTCGCCAACCCTCATGAGGTCTACATCGATCTGTCCCGGAAGCTGTTTGACATGAAGTATCAGTTGCTGGACAACCTGAACGAGATCAACGAGGAGGCTGATCAATGAGAACCGTCCTGTCTCTGACCCTTGTCATCCTCTTTCTGGTGCCCGTAGGCATCCCGCTGCTGTTCATCGAGTGGATCATCGGGAAATTCAATCCATCCCTGAAGGATCGCAGCAGCCTCGCCGCCGTCCAGTTCATCCTCCGGGGCGTCCAGTGGTTCTCCGGGATTCAGCTCACGGTGATCGGCCGGGAGAATATCCCCGACGACCGCCCGGTACTCTACGTCAGCAACCACCGCAGTTATTTCGATATCATCATCGGCTACTGCCAGGTGAAGGGGCTCTGCGGTTTTGTTGCCAAGAAAGAGTTCCTCAAGATTCCTCTGCTCTCCCACTGGATGGTCCGCCTTCACTGCCTCTTCCTGGACCGTGAGAACATGCGGGAAGGCATGAAGACCATCCTCGCCGCCATCGACCAGATCAAAAACGGCATCTCCATCTGGATCTGCCCGGAGGGGACGCGCAATCACGGCGAGGAGCTGCTTCCCTTTAAGGAGGGCAGCTTCAAGATCGCGGAAAAAGCCGGATGCCCGATCATCCCGGTGGCCTTCACCTATACGGACGATGTTCTGGAGAAACATTTCCCCTGGATTCATCCCCACGCCGTCACTATCGAATTCGGCGCTCCCATCGAGACGGCCACGCTGGACCGCGCCGCCAAGAGAGAGCTCCCCGCGAGGACGCAGCAGGCGGTGGAGGAGATGTACCGGAAGAACCTGTAAGTAACAAAAAGTATGGCATCAATCTCTCATCATTGAATGCCATACTTTTTTATTTTTATAAGATTCAGCTGCCGTCCTCTCCTACCCCTTCCCCTGCATCCTCTTAATGACCTTCAGCCGGGTGAATTCCTCGCGCTCCTTCTCTTCCAGCGCGCTGCCGATGTCGGTCACCAGGGTCTCGTAGTGAGGAATGGTGATGTTTTTCAGGGCATTGGCTCTCTTCTGGGTCTTCTTGATGTTGGCGGCCAGCCGGTAGGCGGAATTCTCCACCATGGACAACTGGATCGTCAGCTCCTTCACCTTCTCGAAAGCCTCCCGGGCCTCATCCAGCGACTTTCTCGTGCCGTAATAGCTGTAGGTAGGCGTCGCCATCGAAGAGCTTGCCTCCACCAGAGGAATTTCGGTTCCCATGATGCTGCGGGTTTTGATGCGGATCGAGGTCTCCTCGGGCACCGTGTAGGAGATTTCCTCCACGCGGCTGATTCCCATCTCGATGTTGGCTTTCTGGAGCGCCTCATAGGCGCGGCGGAAGGTGGTGTCGATCTGCCCCTGGATATCCCGGGCCTGATCGATCAGTTCCATCAGCTCCCGAATGAGAATATTGCGCTTCTTGTCCATGAGCTCGAAGCCCTGCCGGGACAGCGCCAGAGAATTCTTCGCCGCGATGAGATTTCCCTTTGTGGGAAATGTATTCGGATCCATAAACTATCACTCCTCACTCTGATAGAACTCATCCAGAATCTTCGTATCGATCCGGTCCAGCTCCTCGCGGGGCAGCATGCCCAGAAGCTTCCAGCCCCGATCCAGCGTCTCTGTGATGCTCCGGTTCTCATCCTCTCCCTGGCCGACAAAGGTATGCTCAAAGGCCTCGCCGAAAGCCAGATATTTCTTATCCAGCGCCGAGAGCTCATCCTCACCGATGACGGAGGCCAGCGCCCGGGCGTCGCCCACCTTGGCATAGCAGGAGAAGAGCTGATTCGCCACATCCTGATGATCCTTGCGGGTATAACCCTCGCCGATACCGTCCTTCATCAGACGGGACAGGGAGGGCAGCACGTTGATCGGCGGGTAGATGGCCTGCCCGTGCAGGGAACGCTCCAGCACGATCTGTCCTTCGGTGATGTAACCAGTCAGATCGGGAATCGGGTGCGTGATGTCGTCATTGGGCATCGTGAGGATCGGAATCTGCGTCACCGAGCCCTCCACGCCCTCGACGATACCGGCGCGCTCATAGAGGGTCGCCAGCTCGCTGTACAGGTAGCCGGGATAGCCCTTTCTTGAAGGAATCTCTCCCTTGGAGGAAGAGACCTCACGCATGGCCTCAGCAAACGAGGTCATATCTGTGAGGATGACGAGGATGTGCATACCGCACTCGAAAGCCAGATATTCTGCCGCGGTCAGCGCCACCTTGGGCGTGATCAGACGCTCCACGACCGGGTCGTTGGCCAGGTTCAGATACATGACCACATGATCGGCGGCGCCGCTCTCCTCAAAGGTACGGCGGAAGAACTCCGCCACATCGTATTTGACGCCCATCGCCGCAAAGACGATGGCGAATTTTTCATCCGACTCTCCGCCCAGAGTCGCCTGCCGGACAATCTGCGCCACCAGCTGGTCGTGGGGAAGACCATTTCCGGAAAAGATCGGCAGCTTCTGGCCGCGGATCAGCGTCGTCAGACCATCGATGGCCGAGATGCCGGTCTGAATGTAGTTCCGGGGATATTCACGGGTCACCGGATTTAACGGCAGACCGTTGATATTCCGGGAAATGTCTGAGGTAATGCGTCCCAGCCCGTCCGCCGGCCGCCCGATACCGTCAAAGGTCCGGCCCAGGATGTCGGGGGAAAGCGGAATCTCCATCGGGTGTCCGGTCAGCCGGGTGTGAGTGTTTACCAGAGACATATTATCCGTCCCCTCGAAGACCTGGATGATGGCTTTATCCTCATAGAGCGCCACGATTCGCCCGAGCTTCTTTTCCTTCCCGTCCACGGTGAACTCCACAATCTCCTCATACGAAGCGTTCTGTACACCCTCCAGCACCACCAGGGGGCCGTTGATCTCGCTGAGTCCCAGATATTCAATGGACATGGCTCATCCCCTCCTCTGTCTTATCAAACAAATTCCGCTGTTACTTTCCATCTCTGCGCTTCCTTACGCATTCCGCGTCAGGACGTCCTCGTAGAAGGCGTCGATGGCTTTGTGATATTCATCAAACATCTCCGGCTTGTCATTCGGCACATCATACTTGATGGCGATGACCTTCTCGAAGATCTTATTTTCTTTCAGCACCGACATGGGATGGCCCATCGTGACCAGCTCCCGCGACTTCTGATAAAGATAGAGAATCGTCTCCATCATCAGGAACTGCTTCTGCATGGGCACGCAGGTTTCCTCCGGGTGGAAAGCATTCTGCTGCAGGAAGCCCAGCCGGATTACGCGGGCGATCTCCAGTACCAGCTTCTGATCGTCCGGCAGCACGTCGCTGCCGATCAGCTTCACGATCTCCATCAGGCTGCTCTCCGTGTTAAGGAGGGCCACCAGCTGGTTGCGGTCATCCACAAACCGCGGAGAGACCATATTTTTATACCACGGCGCCAAATCGCTCAGATATTCACTGTAGCTGGTCAGCCAGTGGATGGCGGGGAAATGTCTGGCGTACGCCAGAGACTTATCCAGACCCCAGAAGCAGCGGACAAACCGCTTGGTATTCTGGGTCACGGGCTCGGAGAAATCGCCGCCCTGCGGGGACACGGCGCCGATGATCGACACGGAGCCCTCGGTCCCATTGAGATTCAGCATCATGCCGGCCCGCTCATAGAAAGCAGACAAACGCGAGGCCAGGTAAGCCGGGAAGCCCTCCTCGGCGGGCATCTCCTCCAGACGGCCGGAGAGCTCACGCAGCGCCTCGGCCCAACGGGAGGTCGAATCGGCCATGATGGCCACATCGTAGCCCATATCGCGATAATATTCCGCCAGCGTCACGCCGGTATAAATGGAGGCCTCCCGAGCCGCCACCGGCATATTGGAGGTATTGGCGATCAGCGTCGTGCGGTCCATCAGCAGATTGCCGGTGCGGGGATCCTGCAGCTTGCTGAAGTCCTCCAGCACCTGCGTCATCTCGTTGCCGCGCTCACCGCAGCCGATGTAAATGATGATGTC
>JAJQCL010000255.1:1353-10906 GCA_021202715.1 Lachnospiraceae bacterium | reverse complement strand
TTTTGTCAAATTCCTCCGCTGGGAAGCCCGCCACGGCCGCCGGTACATGGATGCTGACATCCGACGGCGATGCAAAGGGATCCCCCTGCACATGATCGATCGACAGCACATAGCCGCCGAACTGATAGCTGCCCGCCGTGTCCTTATAGGCCGGATAGCTCCGGTGATCGATCCGCTCCAGCAGCGTCCGCAAATCTTCTGATGATTTCATATCTGATTTCAATCCTTCCTGTTTATCCATTTTCCCGGTGCGCAAAATCTGTGAAGACCTTTGCACCGGTTTTTTAGAGCTTACTCCTCCCCGACGATCTCTTTCAGCACCCGGCAGTCTTTCTTGCAGAATGCGATGCCGTAGTGTACCACACGCTCCGGCACATGGCGCCCGAAGACCTTGTCGTAGCGGTTCTGATGAATCTGCTCCAGAGCTTTGTGAGCCTCCGCTTCCAGATTTTCTTCCTTCCGCGCATATTTTACTTCCAGAATAAAAGCGTACTTCTCACGGCGCCGCCAGACGACAATATCCAGCCTGCCTATCCCAGCCTCCCGGTTGGAGAAAACATTCGATTACTTCCAGCTGGCGAGCATGCCGTGCTTCAGGCCGTGATAAAAATTCTCTTTCTCCTCCACATTGCCGCCGTCCAGGTAGCTGACAGACTCTTCCATATAGTCGATCAGACAGTTCTCCATCGCTTCGGCGTCCTCCGCCCGGATCGCGGCAAAGAAGGCCCGGAGGCCGTCCGTATCATCGAGTACCTTATCCCGGAACCAGGAGTCGATCTGCGTGATAAAAAGCTCTCTCAGCTCGCGGTTGGGGATGACCAGCTCGTAGCTCCCGTCCTCCTCCCGGCTGCGCTGCGTCAGATAGCCGGTCGTGAACAGAACGCTCCACAGGTTTTCGATACTGTCCTTTAATTCCTTGTATGTCAGATCCTGCCGCAGTTTTTTCCTCACGGAGCCGCCCTCGATCAGCGTTCCGATCTGGTCCCGCGTTGCCCCATCCGCCTGCTCGGCAAAACCTCGGATGATATCATTTCCGCTCGCATTGGCCCAGAACTTCTGCGGCATACGGTCGGAGGTCGTCGCCAGCTGGTCGCACCAGTTGATCACATCCCAGGGACTGTAGACCTTCTTCGCTCCGAACCGGTACCCATCGTACCATTCCCGCGTCGTCTCGTAATACTCGCTTACACCGTAGTCCTCCAGCATCTGCCGGACTTCCGCATCCGTAAAGCCAAAATATTCATCAAAACGCTCATCCGTAATCGAAAATACCGTCAGATTGTTCAGCCCCGTGAAGATGCTCTCTTTCGAGATCCTCATGCAGCCGGTCAGGACAGCAAACTTCAGGCTATGGTTTGTCTTCAGGGCCTGCTCGAACAGGTTGCGAACCAGAAAGACCATCTTGTCATAATAGCCATTATCATAAGCCTTCGCCAGAGGAACATCATATTCGTCAATCAAAATGATCGCCGGACGGCCGTGGTGCTTCTCGAGCACTTCAGACAGCGTTTTCAGGCTGTTATACAGCGTCGCCTCTTCCATATCGTCCCGAAGCAGCTTCGCGTATTCTCTCCGGTCTGCCTCCGTGAGACGGTCGCTGTCCAGAAGATACTGAAAACGCCGGGCTTCCGCATTGACAATACTCACTGCCATCTGAAAGGCGATTCGGAAGGAGGGCGCATTGATCCCCTTCAAAGAAACGGAGATCACCGGATATTTCCCCAGATACTCATCACAGAGAGCCGTTTCTTCGGAAATCCGCAGACCGTCAAAGAGCGTGCTGTCCGTTCCCAACTCGAAAAAGCACTGCAGCATACTCATGTTAAGACTCTTGCCAAAACGGCGCGGACGTGTGAAAAGATTTACCTTGCTCCCTATAAGCAAAAGATCGCAGATTACTCCTGTCTTATCCACATAATAAAAATCATTCGCCCGGATTTCTGCGAAATTTTCCATCCCGATGGGCAATCTTTTGGTTCCTGTGGATCTGTTCGGCATGATATCTCCTTCCTGCAGATTTCCCACTGCTGTTGCTGCTTTCTCACTCACGTTTTCCTTCCCATACAGTATAGCCCGTGCATTTTTTTTGCGCAACTTTATTTTCCCGACAGACAGATCATTTTTAGAATGAACGGCCTTTCTCTCCATACATAACATGATACAAGGGACAAAAGGTCATGAATCGAATGCTTGCATTCGTATTCATGACTTTGGGTCCCGCAACAACATGAGAAAGTAGCCATTTTAGCCAATATATTGGCTAAAATGAGCGGATTTCGAATGTTGTTAGGATTGCGAGAGCGCCTCAGCGCGTAGCAATCCGTGTATCAAAGAGAAAAAAGCACTTGTGCGCTGAGGATTCTCAGCGTATGATAGTCATATATAAAAAAAGCGTGGGCTCGTATCGCGGCCCGCAAAACCATTCTACGAAAGAGGGGTGCCCGAAATGAGCATCGTCGTCATTGGAGCTGTATTTGTGGATATCAAGGGATTCCCGGAGGAGCATTATCTGCCGAATGGGCGAAACGCCGGGAGCGTCGAGTACATTCACGGCGGCGTCAGCCGCAATGTTGTGGAGAATATCGCCAACCTGGAGCTGCGGCCCATCTTCGTCAGTCTGGTGGATGACACCGCCATGGGACAGGAAGTGCTCCAGAAGCTCCACCGCCACAAGGTGAACCTGGAGTACGTGCAGACGATTCCCGGCGGTATGGGCACCTGGCTGGCGGTTTTCGACGACACAGGCGACGTCGCCGGTTCCATCTCCCAGCGGCCGAATCTGATGCCGATCCTCAATATCCTGGAGGAACGCGGCGATGAGATCTTTCGCAGCGCGGATTCCATTGTTATCGAGATTGATGTCCACAAGGAGATCGTCAAAAAGGTCTTTGAGCTGGCGGAGAAACACAACAAAAAGGTCTTCGCGGTAGTCTCCAACATGCGCATCGCCCTGAAGAGACGGGATTTCATCAAGTAGCTGGACTGCTTTGTCTGCAACCAGCAGGAAGCCGGGCTTCTCTTTGCCTCGGATTTCTCCGATGCCGAACCGGAGGAAATGCTGGATCTCCTCACAGAGCATCTGAAAAGCGCCGAATTCCGGGCCATGGTCATCACCCTTGGCAGCCGCGGAAGTGTCTATGCCGATCAAAATGGGCACAGTGGTTTCTGTCCGTCCATGAAGGTGCAGGTGAAGGACACCACCGGCGCAGGGGACGCTTTCTGTTCCGGCCTCGTCGTCGGCCTGACCTATGGGAAGACACTGGCGGAATCCTGTGAGATCGGTACCCGCCTCTCCGCCTCCGTGATCGTCTCCAATGAAAACGTGTGTCCGCGGTTCCTGCCGCGGGAGCTGGGCATCGATCAGTAATCAAACTTCCCGTCGTTTTTCTCTTCCAGCGCCCGGATGGCATGGAACATAAAATCGTTGCAGGGGGTGGGCACGCCGGATGCGCGGCCCATCCGTCCCAGAGCGCCGGAAAACATATGGATCTCTGTGTGGCGTCCGGCATCCAGATCCTGCAGGGTCGAGTAGCGGGCGGATTTGTCCACGGGGCTGGTTTTGAGAGAAATGCGCACGGAGGAAATGTCGAGGCCCCGGGCCGCAGCCACAGCGATGACTTCCTCCCGCAGCATATGAGAGAGCGCCGCTACATGTTCGCTGTCGGCGTAGGCGCCGATGCCGCAGCCCAGAAGAGCCTGCGGCAGGTTTTGACTGATGTTCAGGGCGTATTTCTTCCAGATGTCCACTTCGATCTCTTTTCTCATGTGGTAGTGGAGAGGCGTTCCGTTCAGGAGATCAGCGATGGCCAGCATTCGTTCACTGGGTTCCCGCTGCCCTGATTCGCCGAAATAGAGTCCCAGGGAGGTGGGACCGTCGAAGGTGATCCGGTTGCCGATGCGCCGGGAGGCGATCTTCATGATGGAAGGAAGGATGTGCTCCGTGCCGATGAGCGCCCCGATGATCTCCTCGCTGTCGACGCCGTTGAGCAGACTGAGGACCGTCGTGTGATCATCCACGACGGCCGCCACATCCTCGAGGATGTCGGGCAGCGCCCCGTATTTGGTGGCGATCAGGAGCAGATCGGCGCCCCGGGCTTCCTGCGGGGTGCGCACATGAAGAGGGTAGTTCACGTTGTTGATCCACAGGCCGTCCCGTTCCAGACGCTTCTTTCTCTCGCCGTCGGCGATGACCCACAGCCGGTCTCTGAGCTTCTCAGACAGTCCCCAGATAAAATAGCCGCCGATGGCGCCCACGCCCAGCACGGCCACGGTATTTATTTTCATGACGCAGTTCCTTTCTGTGCAAGTGAATCCGAAGGGCCGCCTTCGCGCTCCAGGACAACCCGACACTGTTTTTTATAACAGGCAAAGCCGTATTTCAGGATGGTCTGCATATCGTCATCCCTCAGCTCCGCCGTATAGTCATTTTGATGGATCTGCTCCAGAGCCTCCCGGCATGCGGCATCGAACTGTGCCTTCTCCGCATATTTTACCTCGAGGATGATGCCGATGCTCTCGTCCTCGATCTCAATCTGGATATCCGGGTAACCATTTCCAGCTTCCCGATTCGAGTCGACGTTCCAGTCCTTCTGAAAGAAGAGAATTCCCAGAAGCAGACCGTGATAAAAATTCTCCTTGAATTCTTTCCTTACCGCTGTATCGCGGATGCTGATCGTTTTCGCCATGCATTTCGTGAAAGTACGTTCAACATCGGCTGTATCGCCGTGTTTCAGAGCAGAACAGAATTCTGCCACCAGCGTGTTGTCCTCCGCCACTTTTTCTTCAAAAAATTCCAGAAGGAAGTCGCTGAAAATACTGCGAACCTCGTTGTTGGGAATCTTTAGGCGGACCAGGTTGCCGGAGGGTGTCTCAGCGGGGGTCAGATAGCCGGTCGCAAAGAGCAGGCTCCACAGATTTTCTGCGCTGCTGTACATTGTATTATAAGTCAGCTGCTCCTCGACCTTTTTCTGGACACTCTCCCCGGCGATCAGCCGTTCGAGCTGAGCCTTCGTGACACCGCTTCCCATCTGCCGGATAAAGCGGCGCACTTCGTCGTTGCCGCTGGAGTTCTTCCAGTAGCTCTTCGGTTTCCTGTCCGGGCCTGTCAGAAGCTGGTTGCACCAGTTGATGACATCCCAGGGATTATAGACGTATGCGTTGGCAATCCGGTATCCGTCATACCATTCCTTCGTGATATCATAGTATTCAGAAAGCCCGTAATCCTCCAGCATCTGACGCACCTCTGCGTCGGTAAAGCCGAAATACTCATCACACTCTGCGTCCAGAAGCGTATACATCTTCAGATTATTCAGGCCGGTGAAGATGCTTTCCTTTGAGATCCGCAGACATCCGGTCAGAATGGCCAGATGCAAGTATTCGTTGGTCTTCAGTGCGCTGTCGAGAAGGTTGCGGATGACGCCGACCATTTTTTCATAATAGCCGCGCTCGTTCGCCTTCGCGAGCGGCACGTCGTACTCATCAATCAGAAGGATGGCCGGGCGCTCGTAATGCTTTTGCAGGAGCATGGACAGTGTTCGCAGGCTGCGGGTCAGTACGGCTTCCGGCATGAAATAAACGCCCTGATCTGATGTATCGACCCGGATGAGCTGGCGGTACAGCTTCTTCTCATCCTCGTTGAGCCGTTCACTGTCAAGCAGAAAACGAAAACGCAGCGCCTCCTCGCCGATGATCGAACACAGCTGATGGATTGCCTGCTCAAAGCTGTCAGAATGAGCCGTTTTCAGGCTGATGGAGATGACGGGATATTTCCCCATGTAGGTTTCACACAGATCAGTCTCCTCTGAAATGGCCAGCCCCTCAAACAATTTGGTATCTGTACCCGGTTCGAGGAAGGCCCGAAGCATGCTCATGTTGAGGCTTTTGCCGAAACGTCGCGGCCGTGTGAACAGGTTTACTTCTCCCGGGTTCATTAACAGATCCCTGATCAGATGCGTTTTATCAATATAATAATAGTCCATGGAACGGAGTTTCCTGAAATCATCGATTCCGATAGGGAGCTTTTTTCGAATCATGCGGCTGCCTCCTTTGACTGCATTCGAATGGTTCTCTTTTTTCGCTTGCTGAAAGTCTATCATAAATACCCATTCTCTGCAAGGCAACGACGCATATGCCGCACACACAAAAACGTATAAATTTGCCGTAGATTTTATTGACGGCGGGGCTTACGGGAGGGTATAATTATATTTGCGAACAATCTGTGAACGGTCTGCTTCCATGCAGGCTTATGTGGGAAAGGAGAACGATGAAAAGGACAAGAAGGTGTCCTCTTCGGTAAAGCAGACTGTCATTTCTACAGCGGCGACAGGCACATACAGTGCCCAGCTGGCGGGGACGGAGGATGAGTACGGCAGCGTAACGCCTCAGAGCTGCTGGTGACGAAGAATTACGGGAAGACCGTTTACAAGATCAACACAGGCAAGACCGGGATCTCCGGGCTCTTCATTGCCGGGAACAATCTGGTCCTGGAGATCGACGGGGGCTATGATTACTATATTCCGCTGTCGACGCTGGCGAAGGCAGTAAAGTAAGAGAGCAGTATCTATATGCAGAAAGCGGGGCCGTCGGCGTAAATGCCGGCGGCTTCGCTGGTTAGAGAAGACCTCATGCGCTGAGAAGAATGCTTGTCATTCTCTGCGGAATGCTGTATGATAAATGCGTTTGGTTGAAACGAGGAGGAATATAAATTGAACATTTTTTCCATCATCGTGCAGCAGATCTGCATTTTCATTACCCTGGGCGTTGTGGGCGTCATCGCCGTGAAGACGGGGATCCTCAGTGAGGAGGCGCTGGGACATTTTTCCCGCTATCTGATGCGGATCGCCATTCCGGTCATGATCTTTACCAACACGATCAACGGCGCGACAAGACAGGATCTCTTTGACTCGCTGCTGATCCTGCTTCTGGCGGTCGTGATGTATCTCTGCCTGCTGACCCTTTCGGCGGTGCTGGCGCGGGCCTTTCATCTGCAGGGAAACCGGCGGAAGGTGTTCCGCGCAGTGTCCTCCTTCGGAAATGTCGGCTTCATGGGGATTCCCCTGCTCTCGGCACTCTTCCCGGAGACGGGCATGATCTATGTGGCGCTCTTTACGATCGTCGATCAGAGCGTTCTCTGGACCGTGGGCGTGCAGCTGACGCAGCCGGAGGGGGAGACGACGAAGGTCTCTCTGGGCGCCGCCCTGCGCAAAATGGTGAATCCGGCCATCGTCAGCGTATTGCTGGCCGTGATCTTCGTATTGCTGGGATGGTCTTTGCCCACCTTCCTCAATACGGCGCTCACCAGTGTGGCGAATACGACCTCGCCGCTGTCCATGATCTATATCGGCGGACTGTTCTGCTTCACCGATGTCCGCGCCTATTTCCGCAAGGCGGAGCTGTACGGTATGGTCGTCTTTAAAATGCTGCTCTTCCCGATCCTTTTCTACCTGGTGCTGAGCCGACTGCCGATCTCGCAGGAGATCGCCGTCACGATGACTGTGTTTGCCGGTCTGCCCACGATGTCCACGATTCCAATGCTGGCCACAGCCAGCGGCTCAGACGGGGAGTACGCGGTGGGCGCTCTGATCATGACCACGGCTTTCTCCGCGCTGACTTTGCCGTTGCTGGGCTACATTATGATGTAATTGAAATCTCTTGTCAATTTCGGCAGAATATTGTATGATGGACGCGATTCCCGCGGCATCTGTCTTTGCGAATGACCGGTCGGGGGGCATTTTGAACTTGGTGAACCCACCGACACAGGAGGAGAAAAATTGAGCAAAAAGCCACTGATTGACCTGGTGCACATCACCAAATCCTTTGATGGCGCCTGCGTCCTGGATGACATGAGCCTTTCCATCCATGAAAACGAGTTTCTGACGCTGCTGGGTCCCTCGGGCTGCGGGAAGACGACGACCCTGCGGATTCTGGGCGGTTTCGTGCAGCCGGATCAGGGGAAGGTCATCTTCGACGGGCAGGATATCACGCAGGTTCCCCCGAACAAGCGGAACCTGAATACCGTGTTTCAGAAATACTCTCTGTTTCCCCATATGAATGTGGAAGAAAATATTGCCTTTGGCCTGAAGATCCGGCACAAGTCCGACGCTTATATCCGGGATAAGATTTCCTATGCTCTGAAGCTGGTGAATCTGGACGGCTATGAGAAACGAATGCCGTCTCTGCTCTCCGGCGGGCAGCAGCAGCGGGTCGCCATTGCCCGGGCCATCGTCAACGAGCCCCAGGTGCTTCTTCTGGATGAACCGCTGGCGGCGCTGGATCTGAAGCTGCGTCAGGACATGCAGTATGAGCTGATCCGGCTGAAAAATGAGCTGGGGATCACTTTCGTGTATGTGACGCACGATCAGGAGGAGGCGCTGACGATCTCCGACACCGTGGTGGTCATGAATCAGGGCTATATCCAGCAGATGGGGACGCCGGAAGATATTTACAATGAACCGGAAAATGCCTTCGTGGCGGATTTCATCGGCGACAGCAACATTCTGGACGGTCTGATGATCCGCGACGAGCTGGTGGAAATCCTGGGCGTGAAGCTGCCCTGCGTGGACACGGGCTTCGGCGAATACCGTCCGGTGGATGTGGTGATCCGTCCGGAGGATGTGAAGCTGGGCGATCCGGGGCAGGGGTTCCTCGACGGTGTGGTCAGCCATATCATTTTTAAAGGTGTCCATTACGAGATGGAGGTCATGGCCGGCGGTTTCGAGTGGCTGGTGCAGGGGACGAAGGCCTTCCCGGTGGGGACGCCGGTGAGCCTGTCTGTTGATCCCTTCGATGTTCAGATCATGAACAAACCGGAGTCGGAGGATGAGAAAGCTGTGGCGCTGGATGAATAGGACGAAACAGGCCTTTCTCTCTGGTCCGTATCTGGTGTGGGCGGTGGGATTTATTGTTCTGCCGCTGCTGATGGTTCTTTATTACGGACTTACCAATGCCGACGGCGGCTTCACGCTGGCCAATATCCTTGCCATCGGCGATTCGATCCATCTGGAAGCTCTGTGGCAGTCGATTCTGATTGCCCTGGGCAGCACAGTCATCAGTCTGATCATCGCCTATCCGCTGGCCTACATCCTCAGCAAGAGGCAGGGAGAGCGGAGCGGCGTCGTGATTCTGATGTTTATCCTTCCCATGTGGATCAATTTCCTGCTGCGGGTGATGGCGCTGCAGATGATCCTCTCCAACACGGGGATTTTAAATGCAATCCTGCATTTCTTCGGGCTTCCCGCCCAGCACCTGCTCTACACGCGGACGGCCATTCTCATCGGGATGACCTACGATTACCTTCCCTTCATGATCCTCCCCATTTACAACGCCATGTGCAAGATCGACCGCAACCTGATCGACGCGGCGGCGGATCTGGGCGCGGGGAATCTGCGGATCTTTCGTCAGGTGGTGCTGCCGCTGTCCATGCCGGGGGTGATCAGCGGGATTCTCATGGTGTTTATCCCCAGTATCTCGGAGTTCGCGATCGCCGACATCCTGGGCGGTTCGAAGATTCTGCTCATTGGAAATGACATCGAGCAGGAATTTACGACGACAAACA
>JAJQCL010000255.1:0-1343 GCA_021202715.1 Lachnospiraceae bacterium | reverse complement strand
CAACCTTGGCCCCGCCATGGCGGCGGTGCTGATGATCTTAATTATCGTCCGCATGGCCATCCTCAATAAGAACGACGCCGAGGGGGAGGGGCAGATGCTATGGTAAAAAAATGGCTGGAAAAATGTTACGTGGGACTGATCTTTTTCCTCCTGTATGCACCGATCCTGATCCTCATCGTCTGTTCGTTCAATGCCTCCAAATCCCGGACCGTGTGGGGCGGTTTTACCCTTCACTGGTACACCGATCTGCTGCAGGACGCCGAGGTGATGGCGGCGGTGCAGACCTCTCTGGCGCTGACGACGACGTCGGCGGTGATTGCCACGCTCCTGGGGACGCTGGCCTGTATCGGCATGGCGGCTATGAGCCAGCGGAAGCAGCAGGCGGTCATGACGCTGACCAATATTCCCATGCTCAATGCGGATATCGTGACGGGCATCGCGATCATGCTGCTCTTCGTCCGCTTCGGGACACTGGGCTACCTGTCCATGCTGGCCGCGCACATCACTCTGGGCGTTCCCTATGTGATCCTCAATGTCATGCCGAAGCTGCGGCAGACGAGCAAGAGCATCTACGAGGCGGCGCTCGATCTGGGGGCCTCCCCGGGCCATGCCTTCGTCCGGGTCGTGCTGCCGGATATCCTGCCGGGCATCCTCTCCGGTTTTCTGCTGGCCTTCACGATCTCGCTGGATGACTTTGTGGTGACTTATTTCACCAAGGGCGCCGGTATCAATACCATTTCGACGATGATTTATCAGCAGGTGCGCCGGGGCATCAATCCGGAAATGTACGCCCTGTCGACGATTTTGTTTCTGACGGTGCTGCTGGTGCTCTGGGTCGTCAACCGGATCTCCGCGAAGCAGGTCCGTGAGACGCGCGAATAGGAGGGCGAAGGATGAAAAGCACACGAATCGGTCTGCCCGCGGCGCTCCTCCTGACGGCATTACTGACCGGCTGCGGCGGAGGAAACTCGGCCTCCTCGGAGAATACGCTGGTCGTCTTTAATTATGGAGACTACATTGACAGGGATACCATCGAGATGTTCGAGGAGGAAACGGGCATCCAGGTGGAGTACGAGCAGTATGTGACGCCGGAGGATATGTATACCAAATATAAGTCCGGCGGGATCGCTTACGATCTGATCTGTACCTCCGATTATATGATTGAGAAACTGATTCGCGAGGGCGAGGCACTGACCATCGACACGGATTCGATGGAATATTATGATAACCTCGACGAGACTTATCTGGATTTCTGCCGCTCCTTCGATCCGGACAACGCCTATGCGGTGCCGTATTTCTGGGGAACCGTGGGCATCTGCTACAACACAGAGATGGTGGGGGAC
>JAJQCL010000026.1 GCA_021202715.1 Lachnospiraceae bacterium | reverse complement strand
GGCCCTTAGGAGGGCCGATTCAAACCACCACTTGAAGTGGTGGTTGGTGACTTTGAAGAACGACTAAAGGAGGATTTTAAGTTGTTAGAGATAAAGATAAATGAGTCCGAGAGCGCTGCGAAGATCATCGTGATCGGCATTGGCGGGGCCGGCAACAATGCGGTGAACCGCATGGTGGACAGCGATGTTGAGTGTGTGGAGTTCATCGGGATCAATACGGATCGTCAGGCTCTGCAGCTCTGTAAGGCTCCCACGGCCATCCAGATCGGCGAGAAGCTGACCAAGGGACTGGGCGCCGGTGCGAAGCCGGAGATCGGTCAGAAGGCGGCCGAGGAGAGCGAGGAGGATCTGGCGGCGGCCATGAAGGGCGCGGATATGGTCTTTGTGACCTGCGGCATGGGCGGCGGCACCGGGACCGGCGCGGCTCCCGTGGTGGCTCGGATCGCCAAGGGGATGGGGATCCTGACCGTAGGTGTTGTTACGAAGCCGTTCCGTTTTGAAGGCAAGGTCCGTATGGCGAACGCACTGGAGGGTATCGAGAACCTGAAGCAGAATGTAGATACTCTGATCGTGATTCCCAATGACAAGCTCCTGGAGATCGTTGACCGGCGCACCACGATGCCGGAGGCCCTGAAGAAGGCAGACGAGGTGTTGCAGCAGGCTGTGCAGGGCATCACGGATCTGATCAATGTTCCGGCGCTGATCAACCTGGATTTCGCCGATGTCCAGACGGTCATGACCGACAAGGGCATCGCCCACATCGGCATTGGCGCAGCCAAGGGCGACGACAAGGCACTGGAGGCTGTCAAGCAGGCAGTGTCCAGCCCGCTGCTGGAGACCAGCATCGCCGGGGCCAGCCATGTGATCATCAATGTGTCCGGCGACATCGGGCTCATCGAGGCCAACGAGGCGGCCAGCTATGTACAGGAACTGGCCGGCGAGGAAGCCAATATCATCTTTGGCGCGCGTTTCGACGAGAACGTGCAGGATGAGGCGACCATCACGGTGATCGCGACCGGTCTGGAGGAAGTGAACGCTGATGTGGCGAATCCTGCCTATGTTTCCCGCAATACGGCGCCGCGGAAGTCTGCGCCTCTTGCCCGGGAAGAAGCGGCGGCCGCTCCCACCCCTGTGCGGGAGGAAGCGCCGGTTCCCACCTTCACGCCCCGCAAGCCTCTCCGTGTTCCGGAGTCCAACGTGCAGGAGAAGACCATCAACATTCCTGATTTCCTGAAGCGCTGACAGCTGTCGAAAATCCGCATAAGTCTACGATATAAAAGAGGCCACTGGCCTCTTTTTTTTGACAGGTTTTTTAAGAGGGCTCTGTTACAATACAGACATGCACAGAATCGTTTATCCGGACCTCTTCTTTCTTCTGCAGCTGGTTTTGAACTATGAGATCTTCCGGTGGGAGGGAAGATGGCTTCGGCGCGAGCCGGGGCGGTACGGACCTCTTGTGGGAGCAGGCCTCGGCAGCGCCGGGATCTGCTTCCTGCAGTTTGGCCCGCTGCGGGCGCCTGTGAGACAGATCTTCGTGTTTCTGCTCTCCCTCATGATCCAGAAGATTGCCTTTCCGGAGATGAAGGGGAGGGAACTGCCCCTGTATACGACCGTCTTCTGGATCGCGTCGTTTCTCCTTTCCGGCATCCTGAGTTTTCTGGCAGCGAATACCTGTGTGGGAGCCTGGTTCCTCCGGCTGCGGGTGTCTTCTCAGGCGGGAACGGAGATTCGGCTGAGGACGCTGGCTCTGACAGCGGCCGGCGTGTTATTTGTGGGTGTCAGTGCGCTTCTCACGGGGAGGATGCTGCGCAGGCTGGAAGCTGGCCGCGGTCATTCTGCGAACCGGTTTGTACCGGTCACGCTGATCTGGAATCACCGGGAACGGACCGTCACAGGGCTTGTGGATACGGGAAATACGCTGCGGGCTCCCTGGAACGGGCAGCCGGTACATATCCTGAGCCGGGGCGTCTGGAAGGAACTGGGACAGATCCCCGCAGCACAGGTCCGTTTTGTGCCCTACCGCTCGCTGGGACGCGCAGCGGGCGTTCTGCCGGCCGTGACGCTGGACGGCATGCGGATCGGCGGGGAACTGTATCTGGAGAAGCCGGTGGTGGCGATTTCACGGACACCGGTCAGCGGCGGTGACAGATATCAGATGATTATTTCAGAGGAGGGCTTGAGAGAATGACAGGACTACGACAGATCATCAGGGACCGGCGGCGGATGTCTGCTTTTACCCGTCTGCTGCTTCCGGTCGGCGGGGAGATTCATTATATTGGAGGAAATGATATCCTGCCGGAGCCTTTGCCGCCGGAGGAGGAGCGGGAGGCGCTGACACAGATGATCCGCGATCACTCGGAGCGGGCGAAATCACGTCTCATTGAGCACAATCTGCGCCTGGTGGTCTATATCGCCCGAAAATTTGACAACACAGGGGTCGGCGTGGAGGATCTGATTTCGATCGGGACGATCGGCCTGATCAAGGCGGTCAACACGTACAATCCGGAGAAGAAGATCAAGCTGGCCACCTATGCGTCCCGCTGTATCGAGAATGAGATCCTCATGTATCTGCGGAAGAACAGCAAGACGAAGATGGAGGTGTCCATCGATGAGCCTCTGAATGTGGACTGGGATGGAAATGAGCTGCTGCTCTCCGATATTCTGGGAACCGACGAGGACGTGATCACGAAGAATATGGAGGATGAAGTGGAGATCTGTCTTCTGAATGACGCGCTTCTGTCCCTGGCGCCCCGGGAGCGGACCATCATCGAGATGCGCTTCGGCCTGGACAACCGGGAGGGCAGTGAGATGACCCAGAAGGAGGTGGCTGATGTGCTGGGAATTTCGCAGTCTTACATATCACGGCTGGAAAAAAAGATCATTAAAAGGCTGAAAAAGGAAATTGTCTGGTTTGTCTGAATGGAATAATCTGTTTCCAATCCGTGAAAGCTATAAGAGTGAAAATGAACGGCAAAGAAAAGTGGTTCATTCGAAAGCAAGAGAAAAAGAAGAGGAGAGTGGCTATGGCAGTATACAAGGTGGACATCTGTGGTATCAATACATCAAAACTTCCCCTGCTGAAAAACGAAGAGAAGGAAGAACTCTTCCGGCGTATCCGGGAGGGAGACCGGGAAGCCCGGGAGACCTATATCAAGGGAAATCTGCGTCTGGTCCTCAGCATCGTGCAGCGCTTTGCCGGAAACGGCAACAATCTGGACGATCTGTTTCAGATCGGCTGCGTCGGCCTGATCAAAGCCATCGACAATTTTGACCTGAGTCAGAACGTCCGTTTTTCGACGTATGCCGTGCCAATGAAGAGGGGAGGTGGAAATAGGGGCACGTGTACGGGCGAAGCCTGGCAATTGCGGGGGTACGAAGCACGGAACAGCTGGATTTCATACATGGTAGTGCCTGCGAAACAGGCGTGATAGTTCAGACAGAGAAGGAGCGGCGATTTTCTCGCCGCTCCTTCTCTGTCTCCTGAGGGAAGAAGTCACTCATTCCTTCTCACGGATCTCGCCGCTGCGGTAGGCGGCCAGCAGCGCCTTCAGTTCCGCCAGCCTCTGACGGATCCGGGTCCCGTTGTCTGTCTCGCGGACGGACTGTCGGTGGCCGACCTCCTCGACCAGGTAGGTCTCGGAGCGGATGTCGCTGCCGGTGCGGATGGCATCCTCCGTGGAGGTGAAGGGCTCATGATACACCAGTTTCAGCCCGTAGGAGTTGGAGATCAGTGTGTAACCGGCGATGCCGGTGGTCTTCTGGTAGGCCCGGGAGAAGCCGCCGTCGATCTGGAGCAGCTTGCCGCCGCACTTGACGGGCGATTCTCCCTTGATCTGCTTCACCGGTACATGCCCGTTGATGATGTGGGACTTCTCGTGATCCAGGCCGAACTCGTCAAAGATCCTGTTGATGACCTTCTCGTCATTATACAGCTTGTAATAGGGCGTCTTGGGCTCCTCGTGGGTCTCCTTGTCCTTGATGAAATAGCGCTCGAAGGTGGTCATCTTATATTTTCCGAAGAGCGGAGAGTAGGGGTGAATCCACAGGAAATAAATAATATCCGTGGCGTAGTCTTTCTCCGGCCCGGCGGGGCGGTAGTAGCCCAGACGCACGTAATTGTCGAGCACATCCAGAAGCGCTTTGCCCTTGTAGCTCTTGCCCTCGAAGGTCACACTCTGGAACTCGCCCTTCTCCGTCAGCGGAATGCTGCCGTGGAAGAGAAGGTTGGAGTTGTAGGTCAGATACAGGCTGCCCTTGTTCAGCAGGAAGCGGATGTGGCGCTGCAGCTTCTCACTGTTCATGAAGCTGTGGCGCAGATGCTCCATGACCTGCGCCTCTTCCTCCGAGAGGGCGTAAGGATCCTTGGGATCTACCGTCGGGAGGAAGGTGTCCTCCATCGGGTACTCCTTGCCATAGCACATGATTGTTTTCTTCTCATAATTGATCTTATCGAGAAGGAGCCGGTCTTCCATGTGGAACTCCGGATGACGCTTGATGAGCTGTCCCTCCAGCTTAAACTGGATGATGGCGATGGCCTTGTGCATCTTCGTATCCGCCGGGAGGTTGGTGAGATCGTAGGTCTTCTCGTCATATTTTACATTGAAGCAGGTGCAGGGATCGTTGGCATACTCGCTCATGGCCAGTCGCATCAGAGGAATCAGATTGATCCCGTAGCCATCCTCCACGATGTCCAGATTGGCATAGCGCGCGGTCAGGCGGAGCAGCGTGGCGATGCAGGTCAGGTTCCCGCAGGCGGCGCCGATCCAGACGGCGTCGTGATTGCCCCACTGGATATCTACGGAACGGAGATTCATCAGCGTGTCCATGATAATGTGGGGGCCGGGGCCGCGGTCATAGATATCGCCGATGATATGTAAATGATTGATGACCAGGTTCTGGATGGTCTGCGCCAGCGCACAGATGCACTCCTCCACGCGGTCGGTCTGGATCAGAGCCTCCAGAATGCGGTCATAATACTTCTCCTTGTCGGCGTATTCGGTCTCCTCCGCCAGCAATTCCTCAATGATAAAACGGAACTCCTCCGGAATGGATTCACGGACCTTGGTCCGGGTATACTTCTTGGAGGCGTGCCGGGCGATGCGGATGACCCGCAGCAGCATGGTGCGGTACCAGTCGTGCATGTTGACGCCGGACTGACGGACCAGATTCATCTTCTCCTTGGGGTAGTAAATCAGTGTGGCGAGCTCCGTCTTGTCCTGCTTGGTCAGGGAGTAGCCGAACTCATCCTCGATCTTTGTACGTACAGTACCGGAACCGTTCTTCATAATGTGGTTGAACTGCTCGTACTCGCCGTGGATGTCTGTCATGAAATGCTCCGTCTCCTTGGGCAGCTGCAGCGTGGAGCAGAGGTTGATGATCTCCGCACTGGCCTTGGCAATGGTGGGGAACTGGTAAGACAGAGCTTCCAGATAGTGTTTGTCAAATTCGCTCATGGGGGCTCCTTTCGGAAAATATTTCGCTAAAACTTCTTTAAGTGTAACATAAACCATTCATACTGTCAAAGAAAAAACATCAGATTATACAAAATAGCATAAAAATATATAAATGATACAAAAACATATGAATCAGCTCCCGATGGCTCCGGCTGCGGGGCGGCATGGAAGGAGAAAGACAAAATTTGCCCGACAGATTGACGGAAACAGGGAATAATCTTATACTGAATGAGGATTTCGGAAGGGAAATCGCTGCCTGCGGATGACGTCTGCAGGGCGCTCTTCGGGAAATCTGTGAATGATCTTAACTCGAATATCACATGGATCCGGGAGACAGGAGGACAGGATGGAACAGAATTACGGAAGAGATACGATCTGCGTGCAGGGCGGCTGGAAACCGGGGAACGGAGAGCCCCGGGTGCTTCCGATCTACCAGAGCACGACGTTTAAATACGAGGACAGCGACACGATGGGGCGGCTGTATCGTAGACAGCGGCAAATTTGACTGGATGGCGCATGCGGAGAAATTCCCCGGCATGTGTACGCCGGATGAATCTTATCACGGGATTGTCTATGCGGAGAAGTTCGGGAAGATGGGATATATTCAGAAAGCGGTGGCGCAGCTGATGCGCGATCTGGGGACTTGTCAGGCTCCCATGAATGCCTTCATCCTGAATCTGGGACTGGAATCCCTGCATCTGCGGATGCCCAGACACTGCGAGAACGCCCGGAAGGTAGCGGAGTATCTGCAGAGCCGCCCGGAGGTGGGCTGGGTGGAATACCCCGGCCTGCCCGGAGATAAGTATTATGAGCTGGCACAGAAATATATGCCGAACGGCACCTGCGGCGTGCTGTCCTTCGGCCTGAAGGGCGGACGGGACATGGCGGTACGTTTTATGGACAACCTGAAGCTTGTCGCGATTGTCACGCATGTAGCGGATGCCCGAACCTGCGTGCTTCATCCGGCCAGCCATACGCACCGTCAGCTGAATGACGAGCAGCTGGTGGAAGCCGGTGTGCGCCCGGATCTGATCCGTTTCAGCACGGGAATTGAGGACGCCGCGGATATCATCGCCGACGTGGAGCAGGCTCTGGCGGCCGCAAAATAAGGGAGCCGGAGAACGGAAGGTACAAAACAGGAGCCTCCGCAGAGGAGACTCCTGTTTCACGAAATATGCGCAGGGCTGCGCAAGGAGTTTTTCCGGCTGACGCCGAACGTAGCTCACGCAGGCGAGTAAGAGGCGGCGAGTCGCCTCCCACTCGAGTTTGTCAAACGAGACGGTTGACATAGCTGGTAACGATGTCCATGCTCTGAGCGATGTGGTTCATTTCCTCTTCGCTGAGGCTGCCGCACACATAGTCATGGAGATCCTTCAGCCGCGTCAGGATCCGATCGGCGACGATCTGTCCTTCCGGAGTCAGAGCCAGACAGACGATGCGCTCGTCCTCACGGCGCCGGCGTCTTGCCAGCAGATTTTTCTGCTCCATTTTCTTGCACATGGAGGAGCAGTTCCCGCTGTTCATGCCGATCTTCTGACCGAGCTGACCGACGGGGATCTCCCCGCAGGCGCGAACCGTCAGGAGAAGCCGCAGCTGGATCACGGACAGATCTTCATCTTCCAGAATCCGGCTGTAAAGTTTTTCCATGTTTACGTAGATACTCCGGTAAAAATCAAACAGCTTTTGTGAAAAAGTGGTATCCAAGGTAAAGCCCCCGTTTTCTTTTGTCAGTGAATTGAATGGCTTTGCATGAAATAAAAAATCAATGACATCATATGTCTTTTTCTCAAAGATGTCAAGAGAACAGGCACCTGGTATTTATAAAAAAAGACATTTTTGTGTATCCCGCCATCACAAACGGCGCACGAACGAGCGTCATACGTCAGGGAAGAAGCACAGGAGGGACAGGACAATGACTTTTGATGCGTTGATCAACCGCTATCCGTCGCAGCGAAATGTAGTTTATGGAGGGCGGGGCATGGTCGCCACTTCACAGCCGCTGGCCGCGCAGGCCGGGCTGGAGATCCTGCGGCGGGGCGGAAATGCCATCGATGCCGCGATCGCGACGGCGACCTGTCTGACTGTGACGGAGTGTGGCTCCAACGGGATCGGCGGGGATGCCTTTGCTCTGGTCTGGACGGAGGGGAAGCTGCATGGTCTGAATGCCAGCGGCCCGGCGCCGCGCAGGCTCTCGGCGGAAGTGCTCTGGGAGAAGGGGCTGCGGCGGATGCCGAAATATGGCTTTGAAGCGGTGACGGTTCCGGGGGCGCCCTCCGCCTGGGCTGAACTGTCCCGGAAATATGGACGGCTGAGCCTGAAGGATGTCATGGAATCTGCCATTCGCTATGCGCGGGAGGGACAACCCGGTCTCCGCGAACAATGCGGCCCGGTGGCAGGTGATGTTTGAAACCTATGCACGGGAACTGCGGGGGGAGGAGTTTCAGCAGTGGTTTGACACATTTTCGGTGAATGGGGCGGCGCCGCACCCGGGAGACATCTGGAAATGTGAGGAAATGGCGAAAAGTCTGGAGTCCATCGCTGCGACGGAGGCGGAGAGCTTCTACCGGGGCGACCTCATGGAGCGGATCGTGGCTTTCTCCGATCAATACGGGGGATATTTCTAGAAAGAGGATTTTGAAGAATATCAGACGGAGTGGGTGGAACCGATCAGCCTGAATTACAGCGGGTATGACATTCATGAGATCCCGCCCAACGGACACGGGATCTCCGCGCTGATGGCTCTGAACATCCTGAAGGGGTTTTCCTTTGAGGGGGAGCGGGAGAGCGCGGAGGTTTATCACCGGCAGATCGAAGCCATGAAGCTGGCCTATATGGATGTAAAGAATTACGTGACCGACCCGCGCCACATGCAGGTGACGGTGCGCGATCTGCTCTCGGAGACCTATGCCGAGGAGAGGCGGCGCCTCATCGGACACACCGCGATGGAGCCTGTGGTCGGTCGCCCGCAGCGCGGCGGTACGGTGTATCTGTGTACGGCGGATGACGAGGGAAATATGGTCTCTTATATCCAGAGCAACTATATGAGCTGGGGCTCCGGTCTGGTGGTCCCCGGTACGGGGATCGCTCTGCACAACCGTGGGAACAATTTTTCGCTGGAACCGGGGCATGATAACCTGCTTGCCGGTGGCAAGAAGCCCTATCACACGATCATTCCTGGTTTTATGACCCGGAATGGAGAACCTGTGGGACCCTTCGGCGTCATGGGGGCTTTCATGCAGCCGCAGGGACATGTCCAGGTGGTCACCAACCTGCTTGATTTCCACATGAATCCACAGGACGCTCTGAATGCGCCGCGGTGGCAGTGGATGAACGGGAAAACGGTGGAGCTGGAATGCAGCGTACCGCAGAGGATTGTCCATGAACTGGCAGCCCGTGGACATCAGGTGCGTATCCAGCACGACAGCTTTCCCTTCGGAAAGGGTGAGATCATCTGCCGCCTTCCGAACGGCGTTCTGGCCGGGGCGGCGGAGCCGCGGGCAGACGGGACGGTTGCGGCCTGGTAGTGTGCCGCGTCTTCTATCCTCGGTCATGCTTTCTGCGATAGTGCTCCAGAAACAGGATCTGCTGCCGGTCATCCTCCCGGCGGTCTGTCTCTCCGGCAGCCCGGGCGAGGCAGCAGATGAAGAGAAGGAAGACAATGAAAAAAAGTCCGATGAAAAGATAGACGGGCATGGGAGCTCCTTTCGGTTCGAAATGAAAAAAACATGAAGTCCTTTGAATAGCGGGGCGAAAAGAACGCCTCTTACATCATAGTGTATGCGAAAATGAAGGGTCTATACATCGTGGACAGGATCGGAAAAGAGTGACAAAGGCTGTAAAACCGGAATGTACGAAGGGTGAGATTCAGAGAATCGTGTTACAGCGTGCGGTGAATGGATTTCTGAAAATGAAAGAAAATCGGGAAGTGAGGAAAAGAGTATGTCGATTTTAGTCACAGGAGGCGCCGGTTTTATCGGCAGTCATACATGTGTGGAGCTGTTGGAGGCCGGATATGAGGTCGTTGTGGTGGACAACCTGTCCAACGCCAGCGCGGAGTCTCTGCGGCGGGTGCAGGAGATCACGGGCCGTGCTCTGACCTTTTATGAGGCGGATATCCTCGATCGGGAGGCGATGGAGAAGATTTTCTCGCAGGAGGAGATCGAGGCGGTGATCCATTTTGCCGGTCTCAAGGCGGTGGGAGAATCCGTCGCCAAACCTTTGGAATATTACTGGAACAACATCACCGGGACGCTGGTGCTCTGCGATGTCATGCGTCAGCATGGCGTGAAGAGTCTGGTGTTCAGCTCTTCGGCCACGGTTTATGGGGATCCGGCCACGGTGCCGATCCGGGAGGATTTCCCGCTTCATGTCACCAATCCCTATGGACGGACAAAGCTGATGCAGGAGGAGATGTTCCGGGATTTTTATGTGTCGGATGACACCTGGAATATTATGCTGCTGCGGTATTTCAATCCAATCGGCGCGCACCGGAGCGGACGCATCGGGGAGGACCCCAAGGGGATCCCCAACAATCTGCTGCCCTATGTGGCACAGGTTGCCATCGGCAAGCTGCCGAAGCTGCGGGTCTTTGGCAATGATTACGATACGCCGGACGGCACCGGCGTACGCGACTACATTCATGGCGTTGATCTGGCCCGGGGCCATGTAAAAGCCATCGAGAAGCTGGCGCAGGTGCAGCACGGGATTCTGGTGTTTAACCTGGGCACCGGCAGCGGCTACAGCGTGCTGGATGTGGTGAAGAGCTTCGAGAAGGCCTGCGGCCATGAGATTCCCTATGAGATTCAGGCCAGACGTCCCGGCGATATCGCCACCTGCTATGCCGATCCGTCTCTGGCGGAGCGGGAACTGGGCTGGAAAGCCGAGCGGGGCATCGAGGAGATGTGTGAGGATGCCTGGCGCTGGCAGACGCAGAATCCGGACGGGTACCGGAAGGCCTGAACAGGGAGAGCGGAGGACTGTCGTGTCGGCAGAAATCTCTGATATCGCAGGAAGTATGAAGGAAGAACAGAAAAAACGCCCCGCAGAGAGAGGACTGTCTCTTTGCGGGGCACTTGTTTTATACCTTGCCGGAAAATGTGAACAGTATGAACGTTGGCCGGAGTTTTGCTCTAGGCCGCGGCGGCCTGTCTCTGCGGTTCAGAGAGCGTATCGAGGAGAAGGAGCGCCTGAAAGGTCTCCAGGCAGATGCGGGCGATGTACTGGCAGTCCAGGGCGCAGTTGATGGCCTGTTGCTGGTATTCCTGATGGAGCTGCTGCAGATGGGTGATCAGTTCGTCCATTGTCCGCGGCGCCGGAGGAAAGACGGCGGGCGGGCATTTTTCCAGCTCCTCAATGTAGTCCCGCATGGCAGTGATCAGATCTTTTTCATAGAAAAAATGATCCAGGAGGCCGCCAGGGAAGCATTCATTGTGCGGATAGGTAAAGTAGTCTGCCAGGTAGTGTGTAACCTGCCCCAGATTCACCAGATAGGACCAGACGTGGCGGTAGCCGCAGCAATCCCG
>JAJQCL010000098.1:7208-11039 GCA_021202715.1 Lachnospiraceae bacterium | reverse complement strand
ATGTCAGGCTCTCCACCATGCTGATCCGGCGCAGCTGCCGGGACATGACCAGGCTCACCAGCACCGTAAAGACCATTGTGATACAGGCCGAGTACAGGTAACTGACCGGATGGATCTTCCGACCGAACATCATGTAGGACACCTCCACCGTAAGGATCACAAACCGATGCAGAGCGAATCCAGCCACCAGGCCTGCCAGAATGCCGAAGATGCTCAGCAGGAAGGTCTCGCGGAAGATGTAAGCATTGACCTCGCCGCGGTGGAAACCCAGCACCTTGATAGTGGCGATCTCCTTGTGGCGCTCACTGATGTTGATGTAGATCAGGTTGTAGAGCACGACGAAGGCCAGCAGACCGGCGCAGAGGATCAGTACGATCACAATATAATCGATCTTGCCCAGCATATTGTCATAGGTCGTGATCAGCGTGGAGGCAAACTGCGCGGAGGACAGGAAGGAGAACTTCAACAGCTCCTCGGTCTCCGCTTCCTCTTCTTCCTCTCCGGAGGCGTTTGATTTCACCAGCCAGGTCTGGCAGTCCGGGCTCTCCCCGTAGGCAGCCTCCCAGGCCTCCATTCCGACGTAGACATAGCCGCGCAGGTAGTTTTCCGTGATCCCGGTGACGGTCAGCTCTGCCTGCACGCCGTCGCCGTTCTCCAGCGTGAACGTGTCTCCCACACCAACACCCAGCGTATTCGCCAGCTTTTCGGTCAAAAGCACCGCATTTTCGTCAAACACGACTGCCTCGTGTGTCTTTCTGTCACGGAAATTGATAAATTCTGAGAAACGCGCCGCGTCCTGCGGAACCTCCGCATAGATCGTCTCCGACGCATTCCCGCAGCTCACGTCGAGGAGCTCGCAGTAAATCTCCAGGTAATCCTCCTGCCTCTCCGTCAGGGCTTCCGCGAGAGTCTCCCGGTCCTCATCCGTAGCCTCGTCATCAAGCTCCAGTGTCAGCGCGTACTGCTGCAGCTCATTGTACTGAATATCCACGATGCCGCCGATGGAGTCCCGGATGCCGAATCCCGCCACCAACAGGGCCGTGCAGCCGGCGATCCCCACAATGGTCATGAAGAAACGCTGCTTATAGCGGAACAGGTTCCGGGCCGTCACCTTGTACGTAAATTTCATGCGGTTCCACAGGAAGGGAATATGCTCCAGGAAAATACGCTTTCCCTCCTTGGGCGCCTTGGGCAGCATCAGCCGCGCCGGGCAGTCCGCCAGAGTTCCGTGAACCGCCGCCCAGACGGCAAACAGAACACTGAGAATGGCAGCAAACGCCGAGGGCAGCGCATACTGCGCCAGAAATGCCGTCTTAAACCCTGTATAGTAGTACATGATCCCGTAGGCGTTCCAGATGATCGTGGGGAAGAGCCACTGCCCCACGAGGACGCCGATCACCGCGCCCAGAACACTGCCCACACCGGCATACAGAAGATATTTCAGGAAAATCGCCCGTCTGCCGTAGCCCAGCGCCTTCATCACGCCGATCTCCGTGCGCTCCTCTTCCACCATGCGGGTCATCGTCGTCAGCGCCACCAGAGCCGCCACAAGGAAGAAGAAGACGGGAAATACTTTGGCGATGTCGGAAACCTTGTCCGCGTTACTGGTAAAGCTGTAATACGAAGCATTCGTCAGTCTGGTCAGGACATACCATTCCGGGTATTCGATCTCCTCCACGTCCTTCTTCGCGTCGGCAATCTCCTGCTCGGCATCGGCGAATTCCGCCTCCGCCTCGGCTTTGGCTTCCTCGTAGTCCGCCAGTCCTTCCTCATACTCCGCCCGTCCGTCTGCCAGAGTCTGACGGTTCTCTTCAACCTCCGCCAGTCCCTCCTCATACTCCGCCAGACCGTCTTCATACTCCGCCTTGCCCTCCTCGTAAGAAGCCAGGCCTTCTTCATACTCGGCAAGGCCCTCGGCGTATTCCTTCTCCGCCTCTTCCAGGGCGGCCAGGCCTTCCTCATACTCGGCCACGGAGGCATCATAGGTCTCGATGGCCTCCTTCATCGCCGGATAGTTTTCATCCCATTCCGCGACGGAAGCACGCGCTTCTTCGATTTGCTCTTCCGAATCCTCCAGCGTCTTTCCGGTCTCTTCCAGCGTCTTCTTATTCGCCTCGTAGGATTCTTCTCCGGCGGTCAGCTCCTCCAACGCCGTTTCCAGTTCGTCTTTCGATGTCTCGTAGGATTCTTCACCGGCTGTGAGCGTCGCATAGGCCTCCGCCAGCGCCGTCACGCCCGCTTCATACGAAGCCGTGCCTTCCGTATAAGAAGTGAGCAGTGCCTGCTGTTCCTCTGTCAGCGTCCCTCCGGCGTCCGCCAGAGTCTGCAGTTGCTCCGCCGTCTCCGCCAGCTGTTCCAGCTGCGTATGCGCCGTCTCCAGCGCCGCCGCCTGCGTCTCGTATTCTTCCCAGGACGCATCCAGGGTCGCCCGCGCTTCTTCCAGCGCCGTGACGCCCTCTTCATACTCTTCCCACCCTGTATCCAGGGTCTCACGAGCCTCCGCCAGCGCCTCCAGACCTTCCTCATACGCGGTGACACCGGCGTCATACTCCGCGACCGCAGTCCGTGCCTCCTCGATGGCATCCTCATTTTCCTCGATCGTCGTGCGGAGCTCCTTGATCTGCTCTGACGCCTCATCCAGCTCCGCCTTCCCGGCGTTTAACGTCTTCCAGCTCGCGTCCAGCTCCGCCCGGCCATCGTCCAGCTCCTTCTTCGCATCCGCGAGCTGCTGCCAGGCATCCGCCAGTTCTTTTTCGGCCTCGGCGAGCTCCGCCGCCGCGTCCGCCAGCTCCGTGTCCGCCTCCGCGAGAGCCGTCTCGCCGTCCACGATCTCCTGCAGCGCGTCGGAAAGCTCCTGTCTGGCGTCCGCCAGCTCTGCCTCGGCGTCTGCTTTCTCCGCTTCATACTCTTCTTCGGCGTCGGCGATCTCCTCCCAGGCCTCGCCGGTCAGGCTCTCATAGCGCACGGCCTCCTGCGTCTCCCCCAGGTTCTCCAGCGTCGTCACGCCGTCATCCACCAGATCGTCATATTCGTCCGTGAAGGTGCTGAGCGCCGCCGCATCCGTCAGCGTCACAAAGAAATCCGTATAAATCTCCGTGTCAAATTCCTGCCGATCCACGTAAAAAAACGCCGTCACCGACCCATTTCCCACCGAAGAACTCACGGTGTCCGTGGACATATACAGGGGGGAGGTGACCAGACCGACCACTGTCAGCTCCGTCTCGACAAAGAGGTCTTCATCGTCTTCCTCCGGTGTCACGGTCACCACGTCCCCGACCGATGCATACTCGGAGAAGGGATCCACCACGATCTGCACGCACTCTCCCGCTTTCTCCGGATAGCGTCCCTCCGTCAGCGTCAGGCTGTTGACCGTCCCGGCCTCCCCGGCCGAGAAATCGATCGCCAGGAATCGTCCGGCGCCGCTCTCCCCGGAGGCCAGCTCCGCCAGCGCATCCGTCTGATAAACACCCGTCGCGGCAAGAACTCCGTCCGCCGCAGCGACCGCCTCCAGATCCTCCTCCGTCAGCCCCATACTGGATTTGATGTCGACATCCATAAAGCGGTTTTCATCGTAATACCGGTCCACGGAATTCTTCATATCCGGCGCTGTACACAGCAAACCGGTCAGGAATCCGACGCCCAGCGCCGTGATCGCGAGAATGGCGATGAAGCGGCTCAGACTTCCCTTCACGGTGCGGAGTACCATTTTCCAGTAGCTTTTCTTCAAGATACTCTCCTCCGTCACTTACCACTCGATCGCTTCCGCCGGCAGCGGATGGGGATTCAACGTCATGTCCTGCACGCTTCCGTTCTTGATGCGAATGACCCGAT
>JAJQCL010000098.1:0-7190 GCA_021202715.1 Lachnospiraceae bacterium | reverse complement strand
GCCATCCCGCAGATCGCCTGGTTGTGCGTGATGACGATCACCGTCTTGCCCCTCTGTCTGCATGTATCATAGAGAAGTCCCAGGATCTGCTTACCCGTGTTGTAATCCAGCGCACCCGTGGGTTCATCGCAGAGAAGCAGCTTGGGGTTCTTGGCCATGGCCCGCGCGATGGAGACCCGCTGCTGCTCGCCGCCGGAGAGCTGCGCCGGGAAATTGTTCCTGCGCTCTGTGAGTCCCACCTCGCGCAGCACCTCATCCGCATCCAGCGGGTCGCGGCAGATCTCCGCGGCGATCTCCACATTCTCACGAGCCGTCAGGTTCTGAATCAGGTTGTAGAACTGAAAGACAAAACCCACGTCGTGACGGCGGTACTCGGTCAACTGCCGCTCATTATAGGTACTGATATCCTCCCCGTCAAGGATGATATGCCCTTCATCGCAGCTGTCCATCCCACCGAGGATGTTGAGGATCGTCGTCTTACCGGCGCCGCTGGGCCCGACGATGACGACAAACTCCCCTTTCTCTGCCTGGAAGCACACCTTGTCGGCGGCAGCGATCTGCTGCGTGCCGTTCCGGTAAAATTTAGAGACATCCTGAAATTCTATGTACGCGCTCATCCCTGCCGCTCCCTTCTGTTCACTGCTCCCGCTCCCGGCATGGCCGGTATCCCACAGCCTGTCGTTCGCTCTTCCTGCTTTTCCTTTCGCAACAGTATTCCCGTGGTCACTTCATTTTTATCAGATCAAAAATCGAGTGTGTCAGCAGGAATTCGTAGGCCTCGCACAGCTCGTCCGCCGTAATATCCGGCCTGGGGTGTTCCATCCACATCTTCACGCTGGTGGTGATTCCCAGAGCGTAATACATGGCGACATTGTGCTCATTCAGCAGCTGATTCTTCGTATTCTGAATCAGCTTCGCACTCTCCAGCTTCTCCTTCCACATCTCATAGGCATAGTGCTGAAACATCCCCTCAAAGGAGTTCTGCCCCGTCACCTGAAAAGCCCGGTGATAGAATTCCCGGTCTCTCTCGAGAGCCGAGAAAGCGAACTTGATCGCCTCCCGCTCCAGACCCATCTGAGACATCTCCTCTGCCTTCTCGATGATATCCCGGTACAGAATATACTCCAGCACATCGTATTTGTCCTGAAAATGATAGTAGAAGGTGGGGCGGATAACACCCGCCTCGTCCGTAATGTTCTTGATGGTAATCTTCTCAAATTCCCGGTGCAGCATCAGGTCGTGAAAGCTCTGCGCGAGAAGCTCCTTCGTCAGTTTATTCTTTTCCATTTATTCCCATTTCTTTCTCGTACGTGGATATCTGTCCGGAAATGTTACTTATCTGTTCATTTTAGCAGGAATCTTTCTGACAGGCAATCTTTCTTTTTTTCGACAGAGTTCTCATGCGGCAGTGTTGAAAAACGGCCGCCGCGAAGTCAAGTGGCTCCGGCAGCGGCCGTTCTCTTCATTTTTACAGGGCATCCTGATCCATGGTTCCGTCATCCGCCAGTACATTGCGGGGCGAATCCTTGTAGTTCTCGTAATTCGGCGCCTTATGCTCCCGCCCGCTCCACAGCTCGTTAGCCTGCGGAGCCCAGGTCTTCGCATAATCAAAGCACTTTCCACAGAGATGCTCCGCACTCTCGGGCGAGGCCAGATCGGTCGACTTCGCGCCCGATTTCGCCACCATCTCCAGCAGCAGCTCCGGATTCTCCAGCATCGGGCAGGGCTGCAGATGATTCTCGTTGAAGGGCTGACGATCACGATACTCGCGGAACAGCGGCTGCTGTAACGCCTCCAGCAAAGAGACCTCGTGGATGTTCGCCCCCGAGTAATGAACGAACACGCAGGGTTCCACATCGCCGTTGGCGTTGATATGGCAGTAATTCCGTCCGCCGGCGATGCAGCCGCCGACAAACTCACCGTCATTCTGGAAATCCATGGTGAAGATGGGTTTCCCGCCTGTCATGCCGCGAATTTCACGGATCCGGTGATACATATAGGTCCGCTGCTCTTTGGTCGGCAGCAGATCGGCCACCGCGTCGTTGCCCACCGGCATATAATGGAAATACCAGCTGAAACGGCAGCCCTTTTCGATGATGAGATCCAGGAATTCGTCCGAAGTCACTGCCTCTACATTATTCCGTGTATAGCAGATCGACGTCCCGAAGATCTGCCCGTGCTCCCGCAGCAGATCCATGGCATGCATCACCTTGTCGAAGACACCCTTGCCCCGGCGCAGGTCGTTGACTTCATTGAATCCTTCCAGACTGATGGACAGGGACAGATTTCCCACTCGCTGCATTTCCTTACAGAAGGCCTCATCCACCAGTGTACCGTTGGTGAAGGAATGGAACGCACAGTCATTATGTTTCTCACAGAGACGGATCAGATCCGCCTTTCTCACCAGCGGCTCACCGCCGGTAAACATGTAGAAATACGTCCCCAGCGCCTTGCCCTCGGTAACGATGCGGTCCAGATCCTCGAAGGTCAGATTCATGCGGTTGCCGTATTCCGCGGCCCAGCAGCCCGTGCAGTGCAGGTTGCAGGCACTGGTGGGATCCAGAAGGATCACCCAGGGAATACTGCAGTCGTATTCCTTACGGTTTTTCCGAATCAGCTTTGTTCCATGGAAAGCCGCCTCGAATCCCAGGTTCAGAGCCGTCATATGGATCGTATGGTCGTCCAGCTCCGCGATGCCCCGGTCGATGAACTGCATCCACTTATTCTCCGGATCGCGGATCGTCTTTCGGACGCCCTCATACGCCTCTTCCGGAAAATTCTTTCCCATATATTTCTGTGCCAGATCGACCAGCTGCAGGAGAGTCTTCTCCCGCTTCTCCGGTTCCTGACGAAATGCCTTCACCACCGCGTCGATGGCCACACCGAACGCCGCTCTCTGTGCCGCATGTCCTAAAGTACCCATGATATTTCCTCCTGTCTTAATGAGTAGTCCCCCGATTTATCTTTGTATGTTTCATCGTGCTGTCAGGCCAGCCCGCTCGCACTCAGCCGTACAAACAGGCGAATCAGCACGTCGATGCCCGCCAGAGTCAGCAAAATGCCGCCGACCCGCCAGGCCGGTTTCCTCACGCCAAGGCCCAGCCGGTATCCCATCAGTATCCCCACAACCACAACAATCACTGTGACAATGAAAATACACGCCGCGGAGAAAAGCACCTCCGTATCCAGAAATGCCATCCCCATCCCGGCAAAGAAAGCATCCAGGCTGGTCAGAAACGCCAGCAGGAAGATTTCCTTCCACCGCAGCAGATCCTGCCTCCGCTCCTCGATCTCCCTGGCCCGGCTGGCCTTGATGAACATATAGACGCCGAGTCCCAGAAAGATCAGCGTAGAGAGCACCAGCCAGATCGATGTGGCCGCCTCTCTGAAGCTTCCCATCAGAGGAAAGGCCGCCAGCGCATTTCCGGCCAGGAGCGCCAGGATCTGCCAGAACGCGAAAAGTGCACATTCAATGGCAACCACCCGCGCGCTCACGCGCGCCCATAAAGCTCCCTGACACACTGTCGCCGCGAAGACATCCAGAGACAGACCAATGGAGACCAGTAAAACCTCCCAGATTTCCAAGGTTTATCCTCCTTCCATATCACATCCTCCAAGCACCGTGCTCCGCCACGGCGGACGGCCTACGGCTCCCTGCTGTTCATATCATACGCAAAAATGACAAAATCAGCCAGAATCAGAAAAACTGTTTTGTTTTGGGTTTTTGACAAAGACAAAGATTTGTATGATTAAATTTACGCAGATATGAGGAAAGTATGCGGGAGAAAACGCTCTTTGACTGAGTCGGCGGTTTTTCATGCTAAAGTGATCATGTGATGATTCACTATCAGAATATTTTGCAAATGCAAAGAAGAATTGCCAAATTTTCTTGAATTAATATTGATTTTTGCCATTTATTTTACTATTCTTAGGTCAACAAATGACAATTCAGGGAGCAGAATATAGTATAAGAACCGAGGTAACCTTACATGATTATGAATCCTTCTTCCATCAAACACATTGTACTGGACGGCCACAGCCTGACTCTGGAGAGCTTTGTCGCTGTCTCCCGTTTCCATGCCGCCGTAACCATTTCAGTGGATGCCATTGAGGCCATGCAGGCCTCCCGCGACCTGGCGGAGAAGATCGCAGCCGAGAGCCGCGTTGCCTACGGCATCACGACCGGCTTCGGCGACTTCCAGAAAGTCGCTGTTCCGGAAAGCATGTCGAACCAGCTCTCCACCAATCTGATCACCAGCCACTGCACGGGAACCGGCGAGCCGTATGCGGAAGAAGTGGTGCGCGGCATGATGCTTTTGCGTGCAAACGCTCTGTGCGGCGGCGTCTCCGGCGTGCGCCCTCTGCTGGTGGAAATGCTGGCGGAAATGCTCAATAAAAACGTCGTCCCGGTCGTTCCTCAGAAAGGCTCTCTCGGCGCTTCCGGCGATCTGGCGCCTCTGGCGCACATGACGCTGCCTCTGCTCGGAAAAGGGCAGGCCGTCTACGAAGGTCAGACGCTGCCCGGCGGCGAGGCCATGGCCCGGGCTGGAATCCGAACTCTGGATACGCTTCTGTGCAAAGAGGGTCTGGGCATGACAAACGGGACCTGTGCACTGACGTCCGTGGGAACCCTGGCTCTGTATGATACCCTCTGTGCCGCACAGATGGCCGATGTCATCGGGTCCATGGATTTTGAAGCACTCACCGGCCTGCGCAATGCTTTCGACCCGCGCATCCATGCCGTACGCGGCCAGAAGGGACAGATGCTGGTAGCAGGCAATATGCGTATTCTTCTGAATGATTCAGAGATTCTTGATCACTGCCAGCAGGACCGCGTGCAGGATGCCTACTCTCTCCGCTGCATTCCGCAGATCCACGGCGCGGTCCGCGATGCGCTGGAGTATGTTCGTGACAAGGTTGAGATCGAGCTGAACGCCGTTACAGACAATCCTCTGCTGTTCCTCGAGGATGAAGCCGTCATCTCCGGCGGCAATTTCCATGGAGAGCCTCTGGCGATCCCCTTCGATACTCTGGGAATCGCCTGTTCCGAACTGGCCGGTGTGTCAGAACGGCGGCTGGAGCGCATGGTCAATGCCTCCCTCTCCAACGGCCTGCCGCCCTTCCTCAGCACGGACCCCGGCGTCAACTCCGGCTTCATGATCGTGCAGTATGCGGCCGCTTCCATGGTGTCCGAGAACAAGATTCTGGCGCATCCCGCCAGCGTCGATTCCATCCCCTCCTCCGCCAACCAGGAGGATTATGTCTCCATGGGTACGACGGCCGCACGAAAAGCCGGAAGCATCGTCCAGAACACGCTGTCTGTCCTGGCTTATGAGCTTATGACCGCCTGCCAGGCCATTGATCTGCGCCGCCAGATGAACAGCCACGGACAGGGCCTCGCCCCGGTCCACGAAGCGATTCTCCGTCATGTCCGCGAAAAGGTAGATTTTTACGAAAAAGACCGCGAAATCTGGCCCGATATTGCGGAAATGGAAAAGATCGTACGCAGCGGCGAGCTGCTGGAGATCGTGCGGGAATACCTTCCGGATTTCCAGTAAACATATAAGCCCCACTCCCGAACTACCGGTTCCGGAAGTGGGGCTTATTTATTTTGCCGATAAAAATATTCAAGACTTCATGTTGTCAGATGTATGCGCCCGCATTGTAGCCTTCACGCCGCGCATTGAAAAGTTTTCTAACCCGGAAGCAATCACCGATGCGCCAGAAATCGTCCGCCAGCCCACGGAAACTTTCCGCCTCTTCCCCTAACGGGGCAAAACCGGTTGCGATGACGACCGTGTCCGCAGCCATGGGAACTGCCGCGCCGCCTTTCTCCGAAAGCATCACGCCGCTTTCCAGGACGCCGACACACTCCGCCTCATTCCGAATGTCCACGTGGAGCTCATCCAGCTCCATCAGCAGCCCTTCCCGGTACAGGAACATGGCGTCACGGCATACCTCCGGCTTCCGGTTCAGGATCGTCACCTTTCTCCCGCTTTTTGCCAGGATCCAGGCTATTTCACAGCCCACCAGACCACCGCCGACAATGACGACATTCTGTCCCGCCTGTTCCGGATGCTTCAGCAGATCCAGCGCCATCACAAGGTGCGCACTGTCGGGTGTCCAGAACGCCGGTTTCCTGGCACGGGACCCCAATGCCGCGATAACCACATCCGGCCGAAGTTCTTTCGTAAGTTCAGGGGTCGCTGTCGTATTCAGAAGAATTTCTGTTCCGCTGCGCTGCAGACGCCCGATCATGACCTGCCTTAGCTGATCCATTTTTTCCTTAAACGGAATATACTTTGCGTAGCGCATCATGCCGCCCAGCTCGTCCTCCTTTTCGCAGAGAACCACGCGGTGTCCGCGCTCTGCCAATCCGGCTGCGGCCTCCATACCGGCCGGACCTCCGCCCACGACCAGAATCTTCTTTTCCCGTTCGGCCGGACGCACCCGACTGGCCGGGACCTCGATGTAGGCCGTTGGATTCGACGGACAGCGGCGGATCCGCGACGGATATTTGACATACGGGACAAAGGATTCACTGATACAGGACATACAGCGCATACAGGGATAAACCTCTTCTTCCCGTCCCTCCTTCAGTTTGTTCGGAAGCTCCGGATCCGCCAGCAGCGGACGAGCCAGCGCAACAATGTCCGCCTTGCCTTCCGCAATCACGCTCTCCATCTGCTCCGGACTGCCAAGAGCTCCTACAGCAGCTACCGGCGTATGTTTCATGGCCTTTTTAATGGCCGCTGCCAGATAGACATTACAGCCCTCAGGCAGGAAACAGTTGGGGAACATATGCTGGTTCGTGGAAGGAACGTGGAATGTGCCCGAAGATACATGAATCAGATCCACCTTCCCATCAAGGAGCCTGGCGAACTCGATCTGATCTTCCAGCGTCAATCCGCCCTCCACCAGCTCCGTGCCGCTCATACCCACCTCAATCTGAAAATCAGGTCCGCATTTTTTACGGATGTTCTCGATCACCTCCAGCGTGATCCTGGCGCGGTTCTCCAGGCAGCCGCCGTAGCGGTCTGTACGCCGGTTATTCAGGGGAGAGAGAAACTGATGAAGCAGCCAGCCGTGGCCTGCGTGGATCATCACAAGATCCACGCCGCCCAACTGCGCCATCTCCGCTGCATTCCCGAAGCAGTCCACGATATAGTCTAAGGTCTCCTGCGACAGTT
>JAJQCL010000197.1:3951-11058 GCA_021202715.1 Lachnospiraceae bacterium | reverse complement strand
GTCATAATACGCGCACAACATCTTTGCAGCAAATGATTTTCCAAACCGCCGGGGACGGCTGACGCAGGTCAGTTTATCGGCCGTGTAAAGAGTCTGATTGACAAATTCAATCAGTCTCGTCTTATCAACATACTGGCCATTTAATATATCGCTGAATTCATCGTTCCCGGGATTTAAATAAATACCCATACCTGTCGCCTTTCTGCCTCAGCGTAATAAATCGTTTACTTCCATTCGCAACGTGATAATACATATATCTTTTTACATCATACCATCCGGCGAAATGCCTTGTCAAACGCTGTTTATGATAAGGGCTCGAATGCTTCAAACGATATTTGCGAATGCAAATTCCGCTTTGAACTTATTCTGGCCGAGCACATTTTTCACGTTGCCTTGCTACGCGACGCATGGTATATTTGTATCTGCCAAGTATACTATTTGTATGATTCTGGCAACGAAAGGGTATGATTTATGTTCCAATGAGCGTGGATTGAAATTTCCGGATCTCTTCTTTTGTCAGGGAAAGGTTGTGCCGCTCCCCTGGCGAGAGTCTATGTTTCAATCTCCGAAGTGCCGGCTGGCAGGAATGATAAAGCGTAGAATTATGAGAATAAAAATAACAAAACTCCGCCAGAAACTGGCGGAGCAAAAAAATCAATATTGGGAAAACAGAAAGCAAACCTTATCTGAAACTTTCACTCCTCCCGCCTGCCGCGGTCTCTCTCCGAAAGAGGAAGAAGCGATCATTGGGGAGGTCCTGCAGCAGTTGGAAAAGATTCGCCTGGAAGCGACCGGGGAAATGTCCGAGGAAGCCTGTCTGGATCTTCTTTCTGAGCGCCTTGCCGCTCTCCTGGAAGAATCCGGCGAGGCCTGGGACCTTGCCTTACGGGACGCCCGGGTGCGGCGTGCACTCCTCTCTCCCGGTCTGCCTACAGCGTCCCCTTCGTCGAGAGCACGTCGGTAACCCGCGGATCCAGACGCACGGCCTGATCCAGCGCCTTGCCGAAGGCCTTGAACATGGCTTCCATGATGTGGTGGTCGTTCTCGCCGTAGAATTCTTTGATATGAAGATTCATCCCGGCGGAGTAGCTGACCGCATAGAAGAATTCCCGCGCCATCTGCGTGTCCATCTGGCCGATGCTGGCATTCGTAAAGGACGCATCATAGACCAGATAGGGGCGACCGCTGAGATCGATGGCGCACAGCAGGAGCGCTTCATCCATGGGAAGGATGCTGCTGCCGAAACGGCAGATGCCCTTCTTATCGCCCAGCGCCTCGCGGATCGCCGTTCCCAGAACGATACCGCAGTCCTCAATCGTGTGATGGCAGTCCACCTCCGTATCCCCGTCGCAATGCAGGGTCAGATCGAAGAATCCATGCCGTGCGAAGCCGCTCAGCATATGGTCGAAGAAGGCCACGCCGGTATCCAGCTCCGCCTTCCCGCTGCCGTCCAGCGACAGGCTGCAGCGGATCTTCGTCTCCGCGGTGTTTCTTTCTACTGTTCCGATTCTGGGCATATCCATTCCTCCGTATCGTCAATATTCCTCATGACTGGTCATACATTTCCCGGGAATCCCTTCATATCTCCGGCGTCCGGCGCACGTCCGGGAAGCGGTTCACGACTTCGTTGAAAATATTTCGCTTACTTTGTCTCCTTCGAAAGAAGGATCCGGTCATTCTCCATCTGTTTTCCGGCATTCTGCCTGAATTTCTCCAGAAGATCATCCACCGTCAGCCGGTCGCGCTCTTCACCCTTCACGTCAAAGATAATATTTCCGGCATCCATCATCAGGGTGCGGTTTCCCAGCTCCAGGGCCTGATGCATGTTGTGTGTCACCATCAGACAGGTAATGTTGCGCTCCGCCACGATGCGCTTGGTCAGATCCAGCACCTTCTCGGCCGTCGCCGGATCGAGCGCCGCCGTATGCTCGTCCAGAAGCAGCAGCTTCGGCGTCACCACAGTCGCCATGAGCAGCGTCAGCGCCTGCCTCTGTCCGCCGGAGAGCAGACCCACCGGCTGGCTCATGCGATCCTCCAGTCCCATACCCAGAAGGGCCAGATGTTCGCGGAATTCCTTCTTGTTGGCCGCACTGATGCGGCTGAAATAGTGGTGCCGGTCCGTGGAAGCACGCAGATAGGCCAGCGCCATATTTTCCTCAATCGTCATATGCGGCGCTGTTCCCAGAAGAGGGTCCTGGAAGAGGTGCCCGATGACTTTGCTGCGGAGATGCTCCTTGCGGAAGGTAATGTCCTCGCCGTCCAGAATCACATGACCTTCGTCCACATAGAAAGCGCCGGTGATGGCGTTGAACATCGTAGATTTGCCGGCGCCGTTGCTGCCAACGATGGTCGCGAAATCCCCACCCGCCAGATCGAGATTCACATGAGAAAGAGCCACCTTCTCATTGACTGTCCCCGGATTGAAGGTCTTACAGATATTTTCCAGTTTCAGCATGATTTTCCGCCCCCTTCCTGATACGCTCTCTCCTTTGCCCGGCGTTGCTGCCAGAACTGATATTTACCTTTCAAATAAGGGAAGGAAATGGCGACGGCCACGATGCAGGCCGAGACCAGCTTCAGGCACTCCGCCGGTACGTTGAGCCGCAGGGCGACAGCCACGATAAAACGATACAGGCAGCTGCCCAGAACCACACCGGTGACACGATGCAGGATAGATCCCTTGTGGATCAGCGTACTGCCGATGATCAGGCTGGCCAGCGCGATCGTCACCTGGCCGGAGCCGATGTTGATATCACAGGACTTCTGGTACTGCGCCAGAATGCAGCCGGACAGTCCCGTCAGAGAGTTGGAGACGCACAGGCCCACCGTGCTCGTAAACGCCGGATTGATGCTGGAAGCCTTTACCATGTCGGGATTATCCCCCGTGGCCCGGATCGAGAGCCCCAGTCGGGTGTTAAGGAACCACCCCAGGAACAGCGCCACAAGCGCGATGATCACCACGACCACGAGAATCTTATACCAGCTCTGATACCAGCTGGCTTCGGAGACGCCCTTGGCCAGACTGAAGATCGTATCACAGGAGAAGAGATTCATTGTCGAGGAAAATCCCATCACCGCCAGGTTGATCGTATACAGCCCGGTATTGACGATGATTCCCGCGAGAATCGATTCCACGCCCATCTTTGTCTGTAGGAACGCGGTAATGAAGCCGGAACATACCCCGGCTGCCATGGCCGCGATCAGCGCCAGGAACGGGTGACCGGCCAGCGTGACGTAAGCCCCCACCGCGCACCCCAGCGTGAAGCATCCGTCCGTGGACAGATCCGCAATATTCAGCAGGGTGAAGGAAATAAACAGAGCCAGCGCTACCAGAGCATAGATGATTCCCAGTTCCAGGGCGCTCTGGACGATGGACAGGGTGAAGATTGTGGACATAGAATATTCTCCTCTGTGAAAAATAGCGCATACGCCTTCGATGCACGTAGGCACCGAAGGCGTCACATTGTCTTACCTGATTACTCGATAACCTGATTACTCGAATTCCTCGGCCGTCACGGTCTCGATGAGCTCGGTAACCATGCTCTCAAACATGCTGTAGTCGAGGCCGATAGCTTCCGCCGTCTCGGTATTGATCGTCGCGATCCCGGTGCTCATAATGCGCACTTCCATGGTGGCAGGATCCGCGCCGTCAACCAGAATCTCCACGGCCATATCCGCGGTCTCGGTGCCCAGCAGTTCATAATCCGTCCCGTAGCCGCAGAACGCGCCGTTCAGGGCGAAGGAATTCGCACCGGTATAATGAGGAATCTTTGCGTCGATGAATTTCTCATAGATAGACAGCTCAGCGGTCATGACCGTATTATCGGAGGGGGTGAACACCGCATCGACGCCCGCCGCGATCAGAGCGTCTGCCGCCAGCATGACCTCGTCGTTGGTGGTGCCGGTCTTCTCCACAACCTCGATCCCGTTCTCCTCGCAGTAAGCCTTGGCATCCGCGATCGCCTGCGTGGAGGAATCCTGTCCTTTATCGTACAGCAGACCCAGCGTCGTGATATCGGGGTCAGCCGCCACGATCAGCTCCATGATGGCTTCGGTATCCAGCGCATCCGAGGTTCCGGTGATGTTGGAGCCGGGCTCCTCCATGCTCGCCACTACGCCGGACCCAACCGGATCCGACACGGCGGAGAATACCACGGGGATCTGATTGTCCTCGGTCGCCGCCTGCATGATCAGCGCCGTCGGGGTGGCGATGGGGATGATGATATCCACTTCCTCGGCAACCAGATCGGTCGCGATCTGGTTCATGGTCGTGGAATCCGCCTGACCATTGTATGTATAGTCGGCATAATCAAAGGTCACACCCAGCTCTGCTCCCTTGGCGTCCAGCTCATCCTCGATGGCCTGCTCGATCTGGTTCAGAGAAGCGTCGTCCACATACTGCACGATACCGACCTTGTACACGGTTCCCTCTGCAGCCTGCGTTTCTTCCGCCGCACTGGTGTCCTCCGCTTCGGCCGTCTCTGCCGCTGTGGTCTCAGCAGCTTCCGTCCCGGCTTCGGTCTCCGCGGCGGTGGTCTCCGTGGAAGAGCTGCTTCCGCAGCCTGCCAGTCCCGCCGTCAGAGCGAGAGCCATCGTAATTGCCAGAATTCTTCTTGTCTTCATGTTGCTTCCTTCCTTTCATGTTCTTCTGCGAAGAATAACTCTCCGCAAAGGATAAACCTTTCCAAGGTGAAAACGTATCTCAAATCCGCCGGTTTGTCAAGACATTTTAATAGATATGTTTCTTCCGTATGACAGTCATCTCAAAAGATTCGTTTTCCTTTTGTATGACATGCATCTCAAAAGATGCGTTCCTTCCGGCTCCAGCCGCCCTTCCGGTAAAAATACAGGATCGGCCGTTCCAGTCGTCGCTTCAGAACGATCTGAATCTCCTCCTTCGGGTGGATCGGCTGCACAAGGATACTGCGTATCCCGGCGCGGTTTGCCCCGAAGATATCCGTGAAGAGCTGGTCTCCCACGAAGACGGCCTCCTCCAGCCGTACACCCATGATCTGACAGGCCCGGCGATATCCGGCCGCGGCGGGCTTGTGGGCATTGCAGAGGAAGGGGGAATTCACCGCTTTCGCGAAAGGTTCCACCCGCGGCTCCTGGTTATTGGAGATCAGGCAGGTGGCCAGCCTCAGCGCATGCAGACGCCCGAAGAGAGCCACCGCCTCCGGCGTCGCCGCCGCCCCGTGGGGTACCAATGTATTATCAATATCAAAGAGAATCCCCCGGACGCCCCGCTCCGCCAGACGTTCATAGGGAATCTCGTAAGAAGAAACCGCCGTCTGATTGGGATAAAAAAGCTCCAGCATCTCTAGTTCCTCTTCTTCGCCAGCTTCTCGATCTCCCGCAGGAAGGTCTCCACATCCTTGAATTCCCGGTACACCGAAGCAAAACGCACATAGGCCACATCGTCAAGCTCCCGCAGCCTGTCCATCACCATTTCGCCTACTTCGGAGCTGGAGATCTCCCGCGAGTCACGGCTGAGGATCTGATTTTCCACCTCATCCACCAGATTGTGGATCTGGTCCATGGGGATCGGCCGCTTATGGCAGGCCCGCAGCGCTCCCGCCTCGATCTTTGACCGATCATAGGGTTCCCGGCTGTCGTCCTTCTTGATGATCATCATGGGGATCGTCTCCACCTTTTCATAGGTGGTAAAACGCTTCCCGCAGCTCTCGCATTGACGCCTGCGCCGAATCGCGTCGTCCGCGGGGCGGGAATCAATGACGCGGGTATCCTCCGCGCCGCAAAAAGGGCACTTCATAAGCATTCACTCCTCTCTCCGACCAGATACTGGCCGTCTTTTGTCAACATCTTCAATATTTACATTTCGTCAGGCATTTGCCCGGATCGATCTCCACCAGAATGATATCCTTGCCGATCTGGCGCACACAGGGGAATGGGATGATGTATTCGCTGTCCCGGCCGAGACAGCCGAGAATCTGACAGGGTCCCGGCACGATCAGCGCACAGAGACAGCCGGAGTCCGGATCAAAATCAAGATCCGCCACGTATCCCAGGCGTTTGCAGTCGCAGACATTGATGACTTCCTTCTCCCGTAAATGGCAGATACGCATGATTTTCTCCATATCCTCAGATCCCTCTCTTTCAGTCTATGCCAAAAGAGAATCCGGGGTGCCAGAAAATACCCCGCCTGCATCATTCCTGCGGAAAGCAGGCATTTTCAGGCACTTCATTTCTTTAGAATCCTGCGAATACCAGAGCCGGATCCGGTGAGTTCAGGACCTGTTAAGAAGATTTCTTTAACAGGTTCTCAATTCCTGCCGAATTCCGTCAGCACCAGGCCCGGATTCCGCTCCTCCACCATCCCCACGCTCCAGGAATTCACGAAGATCAGCAGCGGATTCCCCTTGAGATCGCGGATCCGTTTCATATCGGAGGTTCCCTGAATCTTCTCCACATCCACCTCGTCCTGATTCTCAATCCAGCGGATATATTCATAAGGAAGATTTTCGAGCTTCGCCTCCACATTGTATTCATTCTGCAGCCGGTACATGAGCACGTCAAACTGCAGCACGCCCACGACGCCGACGATGATCTCCTCCATCCCGGTATTGAACTCCTGGAAGATCTGGATGGCTCCCTCCTGGGCGATCTGGTTGATGCCCTTGAGGAACTGCTTGCGCTTCATCGTGTCTACCTGACGAACCCGGGCAAAATGTTCCGGGGCGAAAGTCGGAATTCCTTCAAAGGCAAATTTCGTATTGCCCGCACAGAGGGTGTCCCCGATGGAGAAGATGCCCGGGTCGAAGACGCCGATGATGTCCCCGGCGTAGGCCTCCTCCACGAGCGTCCGCTCCTGCGCCATCATCTGTGTGGACTGGGAGAGACGGATCTTCCGCCCGCCCTGAATGTGATTGACCTCCATGCCCGCCTCATATTTGCCCGAACAGATGCGCATGAAGGCAATACGGTCGCGGTGCGCCTTGTTCATATTGGCCTGAATCTTGAAGACAAAGGCTGAAAACGGCTCCTTCACCGGGTCGATCACACCGATGTCCGCCATCCGGGGTTCGGGCGGCATGGTCATTTTCAGGAAATGTGTCAGGAACGACTCCACGCCGAAGTTCGTAAGCG